>JBFMBH010000050.1 GCA_040755095.1 Thermodesulfobacteriota bacterium | reverse complement strand
CCCCCCCCCCCCGGCCGCCGGCCCGCCCGCCCTCGCCGGCATCGATGATGCCGGCCGGCGCGAACAGGGAGACGAGGCCGGCCTCGGGTCTGGCCTTGGGGCCAAGCGCGGTATCCGGGTCGGACGGGGCCGGGGACTGGACACCGGAGCCCACCGCCGGCGGCCGGATGAGATCAGCCACCTTCTGGCCGTTGGCGTCCAGGAGCGGGTCCATGTCACCCTGGCCGCTGACCGCGGTGCGGGCGCCCAGGCCGGCGTTGATGTTGCTCTGGTCGCTGTAAAGCATGATGTCGCCGCCACCGCCGGCCACCACCCGGGCCTCATTGACATCGATCGCGCCGCTGGTCAGCACCGCGATGTCGCCGCCGTTGGGGCAGAGGATGCCGGTGGTCACCGGGTTGGCGCTGGCGCTGGCCTGGCGCACCGAGCGGCCCACCTCCAGATCGCCGGCCGCCAGGAGGCACAGGGCGCCCCCCTGGCTCTCGTTGCGGATCCGGGTGGAGGTCATGGTCAGATCCCCGGTGTGGCTGCCGTCCCCCAGCAAGGGACGCACCAGCTGTTCCCGGACCAGGGCCGCCGCCTTGCCGGCCAGGATCTTGCGCTCCTCGGCGGGCACCTCGGTCAGGCTGGCATAGCCCTCCAGGGCCTGGGCAAACTCCTCGCCCATGGCCCGCCAGTCGTCGATGGTGAGAACGTCGCCGCTTCCGGGCAGAGGATCGTTCAAGCCGTTCTCCAGATAGGTGAAGGCGGTGGCGGCATCCAGGAGCTGGTCCAGGAGGAGCCGGGTCGCCGCCGGATCCAGCGGCACCGGGATGCCGGCCCCTACCAGCAGAAGGGCCGGGTTGCTGGGCAGGTCAGAAAAGAGGGTGTTGCCGGTGGCGTTGATGCCGCCCTGGTCCCGGTTGGCGTCCACCAGGCCCAGATCCAGGTTGCCGCCGGCCTGGACCACAAAGGCGCCAGGCCCGGAGAACTGGAGGAAGGCGAGGGGGGGGATGGTGCGGTCCGGCCGCAAAGACAGGTCCGCCCCGGCCTGGACGCGGGTGATCTGGTCAGAACGGTAATGGATCCCGGTGAGGCCCACGTCCCGGATGCTGCCCCTGGCCTCGATCGCCGCCGGCTCTGCCAGGTCCAGCCGCAGCCGCCGGAGGTCGCCGCCGGCGCGGATGGATACCGGCGTCGCGTCCCCGTCATGGATGAGGTGGTGGGTGGTGCCGTCACCCAGGGCGCTCATGGCCACACCACCGAGCTCGCTGCGCCGGTAGATCTCCTCTTCCCGGACGTCCACCTCCCGCAGGAAGGTGCTGTTTGCGGCATTGGTGCCGGCCACGTCCCCGCCCGCCAGGATCGACAGCCCACCAATCCCCGAGGGGGATAGCCGCAGCTCGGCGGTCTCGAAAAGCACGTCCTGGCCAGCCATGAGGCTCAGGAATGGCGGCGCCCAGGCAAGCCGGTCTTTGGCAGCTCCCGTCTGGTATGCCGGGTCGGCGTGGCGGCCGGTCAGGGTCACCGAGCCCCGGACCGCAGTCAGCTCCACGGCTGCCTCCGGGCTGTAGGCCAGGTTCCAGTGGGACGGGAGGGTGACCACCTGCGGGGAGGTGTTGGCGGGGTTGATGATCGCGCCTACCCGCACATCCCCCAGGGCGGCGACCCGGAAGACGGCGCCGGCCAGCTCCAGGGGGGTGGGCTCGGAGCCGGTGCCGAAGCTGCCCATGGCGGTGATCGAGCCTGCGCCGTCATCCACCAGGAAACGGCCGTTCACATCACCCCGGGCGCTGATCGTCAGGTTGCCTTCGCCGAAGGTGCCGGCCTGGGCGAAAAGGCTCCGGCCAGTGGTCACCGTCAGGTCGCCGCCGGCCATGGTGGCCAGGCCCTGGACACCGCCGAAACCGGGACTGCCGGAGAAGCTCGCGGTCCAGAGGTGGGGCGGGGTGCGGCCAACCTTGACGCCGCTGTCCCAGGCCGCCGGGTTGAGGACGCCCATAAGCCCGCCTGCCACCTGGATGTCGATGTCGCCGCCGCCGGCATACCGGAGATAGTCCCCCTGGCTTGCAGCCTCGGGGCCCGGCTGGCCAGTGGTGCGGATGCTGCCCACCGTGGTGCCGCTGGTGCCCCGAGCCAGGGTGAGGTCCCCGCCCACCCGCACGGCGATGGCGCCGGTGGCGGTCTGGATGGCGCCGCCGGCCAGGGTGAGGCTGCCCCCGGTCTCCACGCGCACCGGGCCGTCGAAGCTGCCGATGTTGTGCACCAGCTGGGTCTGCACCATGCGGGAGGAGGACTTGGCCGGCAGGGCACCGATGACGAGGTCCTGGCCGGCCCGGAGGCTTACGGCCGCCGACTCGGTGTAGATCTTCGTGGCATTGGCCACGGTCAGGTCGCCATCCGCCGCCAGGTCCAGGGCCCAGGAAGGGGAGGGCGTGCTCCCGAAGACGGTGAGATCGGTGGGCTGGTCCAGGAGACTGGCCTGCAGCAGCAGGTCGCCTCCTGCCGCCAGCAGGAGATGGCCGGGTGTCTGGCCGCCACCGAACCGCCAGGCGGAAAGATCCCAGGCCCCGGCCAGGGTCAGATCGCCGGTGGCGGTCACCTTCAACCCGGGCCGCACCGTAACGGCCTGGCCGTCCGTACCCTCGAGACGGAGGCCGCCGGGGCCGAGCAGCCGGCCGGCGATGTCGCCGGCATGGGCCATGAAATCCGCCGCCTCCTGGCGCCAGCCGTCCCGCTCCTCGCCGGCACGCAAGATCTTGTCGCCGGCAAAATGGTGGCTCGCCACCCCTTCGACAACGATCGCGCCGGCGCCGGCTACGGTGCCGGCCAGGACCAGGTCCAGGTCGTCGGCCTGGCCATCGCTGTCCCGGTCCAACTGGGCCGCGGCCAGGCGCAGGGAGCCGTTCCCCTGCTCGTGACCCAGCTCGATCCGGGCCGTGGCGTGCATGGTGAGGCCCTGCCCAGCCGCCAGGTCCATGGTGCCACCGGCCGCCGCCAGGGTCACCGGCGGGTCTTGCGCACTGCCCAGGGCGATGCTGCCACCGGCCTCCACGGCCAGGAAGCCGCCCGCCGCGGCGCTCGTGTCCGCGGCCACCACGATGTCACCCTGGTCGGCCCGCAGCCGCAGCTCCTGGGCCAGAAGCGCCGTGCTCACGGTCAGGTCGCCGGTCCGGGCCCGCAGATCCAGCCGGCGGTCAAAGCCGGCCACGTGGTCCATGAGCGCGGCGAGATCAGCCATGGCCAGGCTGTCCACCTGCAGGGTGCCGCCGCTTCGCGCCCCCTCGGCCCGGCCCGTGCAGGTACCCTGGACGCGGACGCCACCCTCCGGGCTCATCAGGACCAGCTCGCCCCCGTCCTGGCCATGGCCGGCCGAGACATCCACCGTTGCCCCCGGGTCGATCTGCACCGATCCGGCGCCGGCAGCCAGCTCCACCCGGCCGCCGGCCATGGGCATGGCCAGGAAGCTGTCCAGCACCGGCTCCTGCCACAGGCCGCCCCGGACATCGATGGTGCTGCCGGCGAAAAGCTCGATCCCGTCCTCGGGGCCGGAGCCGGTGGCCTGGAGGATCACCTGGCCGGCCGGGATCTGAAGCCGGCTGGACTGCTCGATGCGGCGGCCAACGATGGCAAGCGCTCCGCCGGGCGCCAGAAGATCGGTGGTCGCGTCCGCGGTGCTGGCCGGCTCCGCCGGGTCGCCGATGCGGACCAGGGCGCCGGCCGCCTCCAGCCTGGCCTGGGCCGGGACCAGGACACCAGCGGCGCTCTGGTCCGGCAGGGCAGTGACGAGATCCGTGTCCAGGGTCACCGTGCCGCCGGCCAGAAGGCGCGGGGTGAGGGTGGTCGCCCCGAGAAAGGCCAGGCTGCCGCCGGCCGCCAGGCGCAGCTCCTGGCCGGCTGCCACCTGGACCGATCCGGGGCCGACCAGCAGATGGTCCCGGGCCTCCAGGCTCAGGTCAACGCTGCCACTGTCTGCTGCTGCGGCCAACGCCTCGGGATTCTCCAGCACCAGGCTGCTGGCGGCCAGGCGCACCGCGTCCCCTTGGCCGGCGGTTCGGAGCAAAGGGGTGGCCAGGGTGGCATGGCCGGCCAGCGTCAGGTCGAGGCCGGCCATGAGGGTCAGGTCGCCGGCGGCGGTCAGGGTCAGCTGGCCGAGATCGGCAAGACCGGCCAGGGTGGTGGTATCGAGGGCGAGGCCGGAGCCGGTGGCCGGCTCTGGGCTGCCCAGGGTCAGGTGGTCGCTGGTCAGGGTCAGGCGGCCGCCGGCTGCCACGTCCAGGGGGGGGGTGGGCGGCGGCTGCCCCGTGCCCTCTGGCAGCACCAGGCCCTGGGCGGTGATGGTCAGATCCTGCGCCGCCAGGGACGCCCCCTGGCCCAAGGTCACGGCGCCGCTGGCGGAATGCACCTCCAGGGTGGTGGCGGCCAGACGGGTGGCCGGCGCCTCTGCCCCGGCTGCCGCGGTTGTTCTGCCGATGTCGATGGCACCGGTGGCGGCCAGGCGGATGATCGGGACATCGACAAAGGTGCCGGGAGCCACCTCGATGGTCCGGGTGCTGGCGCCCGCGACCACCCCGCCCGAGCTGTCCCGTGCCAGGTGGCCCAGGGCCAGGGTCCGGAGGCCCTGGCCGCTCAAAGCCTCGGCGCTCAGGGTGAGGCGGTCCCGCAGCTGTTCTTGCAGCTCCTCCGTCAATTCATCCATGCGCGTGTCGGGCCTGAAGTCCGGCGGCAGGCCGCCGGCGGTCTGGCCCACCGCCACCTCCCGGCCGGAGAGCAGGAGACTGCCCCCCTCATCCCGGGTCGCGCCCTCGGCGCGGATCGTGCCTTCCAGGATGGCGGTGGCGGCCGTCACCTCCACCTGGCCGGCGTCCATGGTCTGGCGCTCCGCAAGCTCGAAATGGCCCCGGGCCAGCAGCACGGACGCCGGCTGCACGGCAAAGGCATGGGGCAGGGCCTGCCGGCCGCCGGTCTCCCGATCGGCCACATAGCCCAGGACCACCGGCGCGCCATCCTGGGACCGGCTCAGGGCCAGGGCCGCGGCGCTTGACCCCAGGTCGGTGAGCACCATGGCGCCGGGCAGGTGGGCCAGCTCGTCGGGCAGGATGGAGTAGAGGCCAGCGGCCAGGCCGCCGGCGCCGGCGGCCAGCGCGATGGCCTCGCCGCTGGCGAACAGGGGGTCGCCGGGCAGAACCACGTGGCGGCCGGTGCGGGCCAGGGGGTTGGTGGAGCCTTCCAGGCCGTAGAGCCACTGGCTGGCGAAAAGGGTGCCGCCGGCGCTGGCATCCACCAGCGCCCCCTCCCGGAGGATGACCTCCTCGGCGGTCAGGCTGATGCCCTGATCGGGCAGCGCTTCGGCCAGGGGGATCGGGGTGGAGCTTTTGTCCTGGTGGTCAGCGGTCCAGCCGCCGCCCAGGGCGTCCAGGTTGCCGATGGGCACGAAGCCCTGGCCGGCGACACTCATGACGCTGTCCGGCGCCAGGTAGATCCGGCCCGGCTCGGTGTCCCCGGAAGCGTTGACCGTGATGCGGCCGTTGGGAGCAGCCAGAAAGCCCTGGTGCACGACCTGGCTCGCCTCCAGGGTCAGGTCGGCGCCAGCGCTCAGGATCGGCGTTGCTGCCGGCGCCTGGCCGGAGGGCCGGGTGGTCAGAAGGCCGCCGGCATGGACCGTGAAGCGGGAGTACGTGGTGGGAAAGATGCGCCTCGCCTCCAGGAAGAGGTCGCCACCGGTGCCGAGCCGGCCGTCCACGCCCACCGGACTGCCGGTGGGCGCCTGGTAGTAGAGGCCGCCATCCCCCAGGAGCAGGTCCTCTCCGGCGGCCAGGGTGACGGTGCCGGCGTTGTGCACCGCCACCGAGCCCTCCACCTCCAGGTAGCGGGCAGAAAGGCTCAGAGAGCTGTCGCCACCGGAGCCGGTGCGGCCGAAGGTGTGGCCCAGGGTGGTGGTGTTGGTGAGAAGGAGCGACACCGCCGTCAGATCCAGGGCGCGGTCGCCGGTGTCCACGGTCAGGCTGGGCGCGTCCAGCTCGATGCGGCGCCAGGGCGCCGCCGGATCGGTGGCCGAAAAGGCGCCATGAAAGGTGAGGTCGTTGGCGCTGGCCAGGGCCAGCCGGTCGAATCCCTGCTGCCGGAGGCGGGTGGGGTCGAGGCCGCTGCCGGCCGCTATCCCCAGGCTGGCGCCCGGATCCGTCCGGGTGATACGGACCGTGCCGGCGACCGGCGCGCCAGGGGCAGCGCCACCGGCCAGCTCCCCTTCCAGGAGCGGCTGCTCCCAGCTGGTGATCGTCAGCTCGCCGGCCGAGCCGGCGGCGGTGACCGCCTGGGGGGATTCGCCCTGCACCAGCACATAGCTCTGGCAGGGGGCCGGGCCGGCCACATCCACCAGGCTGCCGGCCAGGAGCTGGACCTGGCCGGTGCCGGAGGTCAGCGTCACCAGGCCGCCATCGACGGGGGTGGCGCCCAGGGGCAGGCCAAAGGCCGGTGGCAGCCGGTCCGGCAGGGCAACCCCCTGGGCGGTGATCACCGCGCCGGGGGTCAAGGTCAGGCGTCCGCCATCATCGCCGCCCTCGCGGGAGCCGCTGCTGACCCGCACGCTGCCTCCTGGTGCGGTCAGGGTGCCGCTGACCTCGATCGCATCCGGGGCCCGGAGCCAGATGGTGCTGCCGGCGCCGGGACCGACCGCCAGCTGCGCGCCGGCGCCGACGACCACGTTCGCGTCTGCGGCCACCACCTCGTTGACCAGGTTGGAGAGATGCAAGCTGTCGCCGGCAGCGAGCAGGATACTGGAGACGCCAATCTCCTCGATGGGCACGGACACCGGGCCGTCTGCGGCGCCGGTGCCCGGGAGCGGCTGGCCACGGCGAACCGGCGACGGCCCGAAGATCGCGCCGGCCGCGACCTCCATCCCCTGAAAGCCGTGGATCGTCACCCGGGTGAAGCCGGTGGCCGCCAGCCGGTCATCTGCCAGCACCAGATTGGCCCCGCCGCCTGCGGCGCCGGCAGTGAGCAGCGCCGTCTCGGCCCAGAGCCTGATCTCGCCTCCCTTCTTGCCGGCGATGGCCTGCCCCCGGAGCTCGCCGTCCAGAATGATTCTCGACTGGGGGCCAGGGGAGCCGCCGATGTCCAGGCTGCCGGCATCCCCTCCCTGCACCCCGCCGCCGGGGTCCAGAAGCACGCCGCCTTGCACGTCGATCACCGCCCCTGCCGCCACTTCGATGCCGTGGCCCCTGTCTGCCCGCTTCTCCTGGATGGTGATCGTGCCGCCATCCAGCCGGCATGACGTCCGCCCGAGACCGGCCTCGATGCCGGCAGGCGTGTTGTCCCCATCCTCGCCGGCCACGTCCAGGCTGCCGCCAGCGGCGATGACGATCCGCCCCGGCTCGCCGCCTTCGGGGGTCCAGGTTGACCGGCTGGGCATCTCCTGGAGGACGATGTCACCGGAAGGCACGGTGACTGCGCCGGCCACCGTGATGTCGTTGGCGATCGCCTCGAAGGAGCCGTCGTGGGGCAGGACAAGATTGACCCCCGAGTGGATCCCCAGGCTGGTGTTGGAATACAGGCGCAGCGTGGCCACGCCGGACTGGTTGATGGTGCTGGCGGTCAGGTAGGTGGTGCCCTCGTCGCGCTGGCTGGCCGCGGGAAGGGTGGGGAGGATCTCCAGGGCCTCGACGCCGAAGTCCCGTACCCGCAGGTCGTCCTGGCCCGCCGCGTCCATCAGTCCCAGCCGCAGCTCGCCGCCCCGGGGCTCCTTGCGGCCCCGGGTGAGCTGGCGGCCAAGGGCCGCGTCCATGCGCTCGGCGGCCTCGGTCTGGTAGGGGCCCGGGGTGGCATGGCCGTCCAGCCGGCCGTCCAGCACCAGCCGCCGGCCGTTCAGGGTGGCGATGCCCGCATCGGCGCCCTCGATGAAGGCCGCCTGGGCCTCGGTGACCTCGGCGATGCCGTCGTACTGCCGCCACTGGGGCGCATCCTTGGGCTGGTACCACCGGTCGCCGGCCTTCAGCCGGCTGGTGGTGACCACGCCCTGTGCGAACCGGGCACCGCCGCCGGAGAAGTCCACCACCGAGCCCAGGCTGAGGAGGAGATCCCCGGTCCCGGCCTCCAGATCGATGGTGCCGCCCTTCACGGCCCGCTGGGTGGCAGTCTCTTCCTGCTCCTGGAGATGGGCCTCCAGGTTGCCGATGGCCGAGCCCTCCAGGCGACTGACCCGGATGGTCTGGCCGTGCAGGGTACCGCCCTTCTGGCCGTAGTCGTCCCGCAGCTCCTCCCGGTTGAGCTTGGCGGTGATGATGGCCTCGGTGGCCGGCCGATTGATCCACAGGCCGGCCACGTCGACCACGCCGGTGTCGCCCACGGCCAGGCGCGTTTTGGCCCTGGCGGTGATGGTGCCGCTGGGCGCCACCACCTTGCCCTGGATGGCGATCTCCGGCGCGTCAAGGGTGATGCTGCCTTCCACCTCCGGGGTGTCCTCGTGCACGGTCTCGGTCTGGTCCCCCGGCGTGTCGTCCCGTCTTTCGTCGGTGGGCGCAAGGCCCCCGCTGTCACCGGGCCCCTGGACGGCGTCGTCCTGGATCGGCGAGGCGGTGACCGAGCCGGGTCCGGTCTCCAGCCGCTCGCTGGCCTGGAGCACGATGCGGCCCGGCAGGCGCACCGCGGTGGTGGCCCGGACGATGCCGTCCTGGTTCACCACCCGGCCGAACATGCCGGCAAGACCGCTGGGCGCCTCGATGACGCCGGTGTTCGTGGCCCGGCCGTCCGGGTCCGCGGCATCCTCGGTGACCGTCACCTGCCGGCTGCCGTCCTCGTTGCGGCCGAGATCGACGCCGTTCGCGGCGATCAGGAGCACCTCCCCGGCCGGGCTGGTGATGGTGCCGCTGTTGACCACGTTGGGGCCGACCAGGATGGCGCTGCCGGTAAAGCCCGTCTCGATGTGGCCCCGGTTCTCCACCGTGGCGCCGGGTGCTGCCCCGCCCTGGAAGCGCAGGCGGCCGGCCAGGAAATCCTCCTCGGCCATGGCCAGGGCCGAGGCCACCAGGCTATGGACGCTCACCTGGGCTGTCTGCCCGAAGAGGATGCCGTTCCGGTTGATGAGATAGATGCCGCCATCGGCGGTGAGCCGGCCGTTGATGACGGATGGATCCTGGTCGTGGATGCGGTTGAGGGCCGCGTGGCCGGCGTTGCCCTGCTGGTCGAAATGGACCGCTGCTCCGGCGCCGATGTTGAAGCTCTCCCAGTCGAAGACGGCTTTGGGTCGCCCTGGGTCCTGGACCACGGTCATGGCCTTGGCCGCCTGGTCCACCGTTGCCGTACCCTGGAAGGTACCCCCGGCCAGGGCCTCCGGCAGGGCGCCGGGATCCACGGCCAACGCCGGCGGCGCCGCGCCGGCCAGGACCGTGGCCAGGGCCACCGCGGTCCGGCACCAGACTTCCGGTCTCGGGCTGCGTCTAGAATCCATACTTCACCCGGAAATGGAGCCGCTTTTCGCCCCGGTCGATCTCGCCGGCATCCATGAGCGCGGTGGCCCAGTCCAGCTGGAATTCCAGGCCGGAGAAGAAGCGGCCCCGCACGCCCAGTCCGAAGCCCGCCAGCCCGAAGTGGTCCTCCTGGCCGGGCAGGGCGTCGCGGATCCGCAGTTCGGCCCAGTCCCAGAAGGCATAGGGCACCAGGCGATCATCCTTGCTCCCAAGAAGAGGACCCAGGTCCCGGGCGGTCAGCTCGGCGGAGGCATGGACCGCGGTGTCGCCGGCCACCTCGCTCTCCCGG
Organism: Thermodesulfobacteriota bacterium; assembly: GCA_040755095.1. Lineage (NCBI taxonomy): Bacteria > Pseudomonadati > Thermodesulfobacteriota > Thermodesulfobacteriota bacterium. The sequence continues at coordinate 16,517 of JBFMBH010000050.1, read as the reverse complement.
TAGCCCCGCACCGAGGTCATGCCACCGGCGGCGTACTGCTCGTTGGCCACCAGGGGCTGGTCCGTCATCTGGCCGTCCACTTGGAGATCGAGGCCGAAGCCGGCCGGCAGCCGCTGTTGCCGCTCCAGACCCATGGTCACCACCAGGAAGTTGCCCCGGCTATCGGCCCGCTTGTCCCGGAATTCGTCCAGGCTGGAGCCCAGGCCCCGGAAGGCCGCCACCAGGCCGGCGCTGGCGCTGCTGCTGCCGGAGGCATCCGGCAGCGAGGCGTTGTAGGAGGCGTAGAGGGGCACGTAGGCCACCGGCGTCTCCTGCGCCGGCAGGCCGTCCCCCAGCTCCAGGCTCTCGTCGAAATCCTTGTAGTCAAAGCCGGTCGTGATGTTGTGGCTGTAGGCCCGGTAGCCCGGGAGCGGCAGCACCCAGCGCGCCCCCACCAGGAAGCCTTGACCCTTGGCCAGAAAGCCGTCGCCAAAGGCCGTGGCGCTGTCCGACCAGAGGGCAAACAGGGCCAGCATCTGATCCGGATGCCACGGGGCCGGCAGCAGGTAGGACAGGGCCGCCAGCTGCGCCTCGTCCGGGTCCTCCGGCGTGACCTGGGCCTGCAGGGCCAGGGAATGGCCGCGCCGCCACAGGTCGTCGTAGGAGATGCCGGCATTGAGGCGGCTCGCCGTGGTGTTGGGGGAGGCCCGGTTGTTCCACTCCAGGCTGCCGTGCACGGGCAGCCGATCCTCCACCGCCAGCTCCACATCCACGGTGCCGGGTCTGGCGCCAGGCTTGAGGGTAGGGGTCACGGTGAGATCCCGGCCCCGGTTGAGCCGCAGCAGCTCCTCCTGGACCACCGGCAGGTAGAGGACCTGACCGGCCGCCAGGGAGGGCAGGCGCCTGGTGATCTGCTGGGAGGTCACGTGCCGGTTGCCGGTCACAATCACCTCGCCCACCACGCTCTCCACCACCTCCAGGATGACCTGCCCCTCGGCCACCTCCTGGGGCGGGATGTTCACCAGCACCGCCGGGTAGCCCTCCTGGTGGTAGCGGGCCTCCAGGGCCTGCCGCGCCGCCTCCACGTCCTGGGCCGTCCGCTCCTCGCCGGTGAAGTCCGCCAGCACCTCCTCCAGTTCCTCGGGCCGCAGGATGGTGTTGCCCCGGGCCACAAAGCCGGTGATGGCAAAGCGCACCTCTTCGTCCACCGGAACCTCGGCCTGGCTGTCCGCCAGATCCCTTCCATCCACCATGCCCGCTTCCACAGCCCCGGCTGCGTCCTCCTGCCCGGCTGCCACCGCGGCCGGCGGTCGGGCCACGGCCACAGCCAGGAGCAGGGGCAGGAGCAGGCGGGTCATGGCTGACCGGCCCGGGCGCCGGCTTCGCGGCGCAGGCGGCTGGACAATCATCGGGGTGTCCGGGAAACGGGCTTGAGGGACGAGATGGCCAGGGGAGCCCCGGCCTCTTGCGGCTCATCATTGTGGATGGCCTCCGTGAAGGCCCGGTTACGACGGTGTTCGGATTTCATCAAGAAAGCGGCCCCGCTCCCTGCGGGGAATCCGGGGCCGCATGCCGCCGTGCCCGCGTTGCCCCGGCGGGTGCACACCGAAATGTTTTCAGCCCTGAAAGGGCGTTCCATACCAGCCCAGGGCAACGCCCTGGGAATCTGGGCGGACCGTATCACCGCCGGGGTACCCCCGGGTGTCACCTCGGGCGTCGCCGCCGGGGGGGACGGCGGCGGTATCGTCACGGCGCATGCCGAAAAACCGCGCGGGCGCCCTCGGGGCATCAGCCGCCCGTGGCCGCCGGCACCAAGGCGGCCTCGATGGCGGCCTTGAGGATCATGGCCGGCTTGAAGCCGTCCAGCCTGGCCTTCTCCCGGCCCTGGGCGTCCAGCAGCACCACCAGGGGGAAGCCCTCCTGCTTGTAGTGCTCCTTGTATTGGGTCAGCTGGTCCGAGTTGACCTTGATCCAGACATAGCGCTCGGCCATGGCCTTGATGCGGGGGTCCTCCAGGGTCTCGGCAAAGAGCCGCTTGCAGTACTGGCACCAGTCGGCGTAGAGGACCAGGATCGCAGGACGATTGCCGGCCGCGGCGGCGGCCAGGCCGGCATCGTGGTCCTCGACCCAGGGCAGGGCCGGACCGGCCAGGGAGGCGGCCGGCTGCACGGACACCACCTCGTAGTCCACGGTGACGGTCTGACCCAGCCAGGGCGGATTGAGGTCCACGGTGAAGAGGTCGCCGGTCACCGACACGATGCGGCCTGGCTGGCCTTCGATCTCCAGGATGGCGCCCAGCTTCGGCTCCAGCCGGATCTCGATCTCCTGCTCCGTGACCTGGACCCGGGCGGTGCCCAGCTCGTCCTCCACCACCTGGCCATCTTCGGCCGTCACATCCATGGTGACGAGATCCCCGCCCACCGCGCTCACCCGGGCCTTGACGTAGGGCCCCAGGGGCGGGGTGTCGCCGACCTGGGGCAGCTTGCCGAACCGATCCAGGAAGATGCGGCCGTTCATGCCGATGCTGCGGGGCAGCCGCTTCACCAGGGGCAGCTGGCGCCGGAGCTTTTCGTCCGGCAGGCCGAAGCCCTCCTCCGGCGGCAAGGTGAGCGTGGCCCGCTCGCCCATGGACCGGCCAACCAGGGCCCGGTCCAGGCCAGGCAGCAGCTCTCCGGCCCCGACCAGGATCTCCTCCGGGGTCAGTCCCGGCCTGGGCCGGTACCAGGGAGCCTTGGCCAGGCCGGCATCCCGGTCCACCTCCGGCCGGGAGGTGAAAGCCACCTGGCCGTCCGCCAGGCGGATGGTGTAGTGCAGGGCCACCAGGTCGCCGTTGGCGATGGGGGCGGCCAGGGCCGCGGCCGGGAAGGGGAGGAGGGGACAGACGGCCAGGGCGAGGCTGGCCAGACGCTGCAGGAACGGGCTTGCCATAGGATCTCCTTTGCTGTGAAGACGAACCGCAGCATGTGCAACCGGGAATTTCGAAGGTTGAAGGAACCGGTCGTTGACGTTTCGGATCAGTCCTGCCGGTCCCTTCTGCGGTTGGACATTCCTTGTTCGCTATTCGCTATTCGCTTTTCTCTCGGGCTGGGCCGTCACCTCGCAGGTGAGGGCTTCGCCGGCCAGGGGTTGGCTGAAGTCCGCGGTGAAGGTCTCTTCCGCGGTTTCGGTGATACGGCCGACCAGGGGGCCAACCCGGACCAGGCGGCCGGGCTGGGCGTCGATGACGATCTCCCAGGTCTGGCCGCCGTCCCGGATGACGGCAGGGCCGAAGGGGGTGGTCAAGGGGGTGCCCGGTGCGGCGGTGTAGACGATAGTCACCTGGCCGTCCTGGCCCACGGCCGTGATCGTTCCCGGCACCGCCGGGTCGATGGTGTGGCTGGCGCCAACCGCCGGCGTCTTGCCCGTGCGGCGGTTGTACTCGTCGGCGGTCATCCGCTCCTCCTTGGGCCGCTTGCGCACCCGGGCCAACTTGATCACCTGGCCGCCGGCACTCCTGGGCGGGTCCTCTATGGTGACGGTCCAGGGCTGGCCCAGAGGGGCGGCCGGCAGCTCAGCAGCCAGATAGGCCTGCACCGCCTCTTCGAAGCCCGCCTCGGGGTTGAGGCGCACCGTGGCTCCGGCGGTCAAGGTCACGGGACCGGGCTTGGCAGGCTTGAGGAAGATGGGGGCCAGGCCCTTAACCCCCTCCTGGCTCCAGGACGGCTCGGTGCTGGCGGCCACGGTGCCGTCCGTCATCCGGCAGGTGAAGCTCACGGCCACGGCACTGCCGGCCTCGATGGCGCTGGCCGGGCCGGCAGCACCGAGGCCGAGGATCAGGCCGGCAATGCCAAGGCTCTTGGGTGTGGCTTTCATGGCGCTCCTTCATTTGGAAGGGTTTACGGAACGTTCCGGCGCGGCTGGGCAGTGGAGCGGCCGGGCCGGGCCTTCCTGGGGGATCGCCGCCAGCACAGGACGGCCGTCCCGGACGCGGCGAGGCCAAGGTATACCCGGCAGGGTTAAGGTTCCGATTACGGGATGGTTTGGCTCGTGTTAAGGCACGCCGGGGCGGGATCCCCCGGCCGCACGCCGTGGCGGAGGCCCCAGGACAACGCCCTGGGGTTACGGGCGTGGACGTGGAACGTGGACGCGTGCATGAACGGGACGCGTGCTTGGGGCCTGTCCAGGCATGGCTCGGGTCAAAGCACGCCGGGCCTTCGATCGCTCGAAGGCCCGGCGCTGTGCTGCGGGAGGCTGGGTGGGATTACGGGAACAGCGGGTTGATGGCGCCCCGGTAGCCGGGGAACACCTCCTCGGAGGCGCGCATGTACACCATCTCGTCGCCGGTGGCCCAGTACTTGGCCTTGCTCGCGGGCACCGAGCTGGAGGCGAAGGCCATGAGGTCCGCCATCACCTGCTCGATCGCCGGCGGCTCGCTGGCGCTGGCATAGGTCCACTGGGTGGTCCAGAAATCGTAGAGGCCGTTGCGGATGGTGGTCCGGCGGGGCTCCACGCACTGGTACTTGAGGGCATGGGTGTTGGCGTAGTTCGAGGTGCCCTCCAGCTGATCGGCGTCAGCGTAGCCGATGGCGCCGGTCAGGGTGTTGATGCACTTCATCTCGTCGGTGGAGCCGTCGTTGAACCAGACGGTGGGATCGCCGGCGCTCTCCGTGGTGTAGGGGAAGGCACCCCAGTTGCCGTACATCACCGTCCAGTAGAGGGCGGCGTGGGTGCCGGAGCCGGCGTGGCGCATGCAGACGACGATGGGGTCGGAGGTGAACCAGCCGCCGAAATCGCTCCAGTACCAGGCCTGGCCGGAGAAGATCATGGTGGCCATCAGCCGGGAGAGGTTCTGCAACGGCATCGACTCGCAGGAGGTGGCGCTCAGGGCCACGTCCGGGCAGTTGGTGGCCTTGGTGCAGGCCTGGCCGACGTTGACACCGCCGGAGCAGGTGCCGCTCACGCACTTGTAGTAGCCGATGCAGTCCTCGGACTGGCCGTTGGCATCGGGAATACAGAAGTTGTCAGCAGCCGAGATGGCCTTGTGGGCGCCTGCCGTGGGCTCGTTGGCATCCGGGGCCGTGCACTTGGTCACGGTCACCGAGTTGTTGGCAAAAAAGCCGAAGGGCACCACGGTGGGGTTCCAGGCGCGGTAGCCGGTCATGTCGATGGGAAAGAGAACCCGATCCACGAAGCCGCCGCCGTTCGGGCCCTTGAGCTGGCCGTGGCTCTCCTGGACAAAGGCCGAGCCGGCCACATCCGAGGCGCCCAGGGTGACGTCGTAGCACTTCTTGCCGTTCACCACCGTGCCCACCAGGGTGGTCTCGTCCGCCATCTTCCGGTAGCACTTGGGATCGGCGCCCGCCGGCACCCCGGCATCGCCGGTGACGCACTTCTCCGAGGAAGAGGCCAGGGAGTCGTCGCACTTGATGGCATTGGGGCCTTCCATGGAGGCCTTGGCGGAGTACCGGATGACCACCTTGTCGTTGCTGTAGCCGGTGCAGGGATTGCCTACCGTGACCCCGTGCTTCTTGTCCGTGGTCTCGCCCTGGCCGGTGATGGTGCAGCCCTTGGTGCGGAGGAAGTCGTCTGCGGCGTCGTTCCAGTACAGGTACTGGGCCGAGGCGCCGTAGATGTTGACGTCCCGGGTGGCAGCGCCGGCAGTGGCGTGCAGGCCCACCACCGCGGCGCCAAGAACGAGGGCGCTTGCGAGGATCTTCTTCATGGTCGTGATCTCCTTCCGATCTGTGGGTTGGATGAAGGGCGCTCAGTCGGCGGTGCCGGCTCCCAGGCCGGCACCGGCAGGTCTGTCTCAGTGTGCTGGTGCGAGTCTAGTTGCGGCGGCGCAGGCCCAGGAGGCCGGCCAGCCCGGAGCCCAGGAGCAGCATCGAGCCGGGAACCGGCACCGGGTTGATGACGGTGGAGCCGTCAGCCATGGTCCGGATCACGGCCACGTTGGCACCAGGGAGGGGGTTGTCACCGAAATCGAAGAAGTGCAGGTAGGTGTCCACGTAGCCCACGGTGCTCAGGGCGCCCAGGCTGCTCTCGGAGGAGCCCCACTGGGCGTAGATACCCAGGAATTGGTTGTACGAGCCGACAGCGCCACCGCCAAGGTCGAACATTCCATAGTAGCCCTGGGGATCGGTCTTGAGGCCCACTGCCGTGGCCAGATCGCTGTTGGGGCTGGTGTGGTTGGCGGGGTTGTCGCCAAAGGCAAGGCTCCCGCCATACGAGGACTGAAAACTGCCGAACTTGCGGTTGCCGCTGGTGACCCCGCTCTCCAGGTTGTGGCTCAGCCACACGTCCTTGGACGCGAGGCTGCCCTTGGCAACATACGCCATCCGGATGTCGGCCCAGTTGGTGGTGCCGTAGTCGGACAGGGCCAGGGGGTTGGTGTTGTTCTCGCCGGCGCCCACGATCACGTTGGTGCCGGTGACCAGGGTGCGGACGTCGCCCAGGTCGGTGATGATCTGGCGGTTGGTGGTGGTGTCGTAGGTCACCCGCAGCAGGTCGTATTCCTCGAAATAGGCCTGGGCCTGGGTGGTGGCCACCATGGTCATGGCCAGGGCGGCGGCGGCGAACAGCGTCTTCTTCATGATCGTTCTCTCCTTACTTTGGTGTTGTTCCTCAGGTTGCGCCCCTGCCCGGAAGAGGCAGACGCGCGGTTGCCTGGCCAGGCCCGGACACGCCCGGGGCTGGTCAGGCGCAGGGCCTTCTTCGTTGGTGGTGGGCACCTCCTTCGCGCTTGGTCAGTTGGGGCCGTTGTTCCATTCCTGGCTTCTTCTCCCGGTTGATCGCTCGTGTTGTTGTCCGTGCTCACGGTCCCGATGGCCCGACCTTCACGTGCCGTGCATGCGGCGTTCGATGGGGTGCCCGGGGAAGGGGCTGGCTGATCGTCCGTCTCGTGGGTGGCGGCGAGCCATCGTTACCCAAGGTTGTGGATCGCGATTGTTAGAAGAGGGTTTGGCCCTGGTTAGAAGAGGGTTTGGCGCTGGTTGCGGTTTGATGAGAGAGTTGCCATGCGCGGGGCGCACCCGAAGGGGTGCCACGCCGGAAGTCGGCTCTGGTGGCCGTTGTTTCTTAAGAGGCGCTGCGGGCGCTCAGACCGCTGGCCCCCAGGCCGGGGGGGGAGGGTGCCCTGCCTGGAAGGCCTGCAGCAGGCGGTTCGCCAGGCCAGGCTCCCCCGGGTCAGACTCCACCACCACCGTTTCGCCGCCCGGTCCGGCGCCGGCAAAGGACTCGGTATGGGGCAGCCGCTGGCCCTGGTCGAAGAGGGCGGCCGTCTTCTCCCGGCCAAGGACGTAATAGCGGCCCTGGCATCGCCACAGGGAGTAGCCGTTCCCGGTCGCCAGCCGGTGGGGGCCGTGCCGGAAGCGCTCGGCCAGGGCTTCCGCCAGGCCGCCGGCCGCGGGGTCCCGCTCGAAGACCACGGTCTCGCCCTGGGAGCCGATGCCGGTGGCTGCCTGGGAGAAGGCCAGGCGGCCATGCTGCCGGAGATGTCTTTCTGCCGCGGCGCTGCCGAGACAAAAGATCCGCCCGCTCTGGCTCCAGAGGCGGAACCGGGCGGTGCTGCCGGCCAGGGGCCTGGGGCGACCGGCCAATCGGCGAGCCAACCGCTGCTCCAGGGCCGGGCCGGAGCCGGACGCCTCCAGGATCAGGGTCTCCCCCCGGGGCCCGGCCCCCAGCAGGGTGCGGGTGAGGGTGAGATGCCCCAGCTCCAGGAGCTGCTCCCGGGAGACTTGGCTGCCCACGACCACCAGCTTGCCCCCCTGCCAGAAAAGAAAGAAATCCCGGGCCACCGCCTCCTCCAGGGGAATGACCAGGGCGTGGAAGGCCTGCTCCAGGTCGCGGCTGGCGGTCTGATCCGCTCCCCGATCCGCCACCAGCACCGGCCAGCCTTCGGGCCCGGATTCGGGCAGCGGCCGCAGGGCCGGCAGCCGGCCGTGGCGGCGGAAGGCCTGGTGATCCTCCTTCTCCAGGGCCAGCAACCGTCCCGCATCCGCCCAGACGAAGAGACGGGGACCGTCCACCAGCAGCCGGCGCTCTCCCGGGTCGAGCCGGAGCCGCATCTCGTCTTCCGGCTGTCGCTCCAGGATCCCGGCCACCGGGCCCAGGCTGCAGCCGGCGACAAGACAACAGAGGGCCAGGATCAGGCCAGCGGCCGAGCCTGCCTTCATGCCTGCCGCCGCCGCGCCCGGATGCCGCCGAGGCCCAGACTGCTGCCCAGGAGCAGAAGGCCGCTGGCAGGCACCGGCACCGGGTTGATGATGGTGCTGCCGTCGGCCATGGTCCGGAGCACCGCCACCTGCACCCCCTCCCCGGCCTCGGCCGCGGACCAGTAGAAGAGGTACTGGTCCACATAGCCGCGGTTCTGCAGGCTCTGCAGGCTGACCTGGCCGGAGACCGAGCTCAGGAGGTAGGCGAAGCTGTGGCTGCTGCTGCCGCCGGGACCGACAGTGGCGGTGCCGAACTGGGCGTAGAAGTCGAGCACCGTGCCCATTTCCCGCTGGACATCGCCCACCTGCGAGGTCTCTAGCCGGCCGCCAAAGCCAGGCAGCCAGATGCCGTCCGCGGCAAGGCCGCCCGCCAGGTAGCCCACCCGCAGGTCGGCCCAGGAGGCCTGGCCATAGCCCGGGTGGTCGAACATCTCCAGGGAGAAGGCGTCCGGACCGTATCCCACCCGCAGGTTGACCTGGCTGACCAGATCGCGGACCTGGCCCAAGTCGGTGGCCACCTCGCCGCTGCCGCGGCTGTCGTAGACCACCCGCACCAGAGAGTCGTCGGTGAAGTAGGCGGCGGCAGGGCCGGGGAAGGCGAGCAGGCAAAGGGCCGCGGCCACGACGGCGGCGGATCCGGCGGTCTTGAGCGGATGCATGGCGATCTCCTTTGGGATGGCGATTGGAAGGACAGGCCCGGTTGCTCGGATGCGTCAACGGCCAAGATATGGCTCCCAATTGTTAGGCTCCGGTTAGGCTTCGGTTCCGAGACGGTTGCCGGACGGATGGCTAACCGGATCCTAACGGGACAGACGGCGGCCGGACGTGCTAGCCTCCCGGCTTATGTCCTGTTGTCCCTCTGGGAGGTGTGCCATGATCAGAAAGCCCTTGTTGACCCTGACCCTCTCCGCCAGCCTGGCCGCCGGCTGCTCCACGACCCTGCCGGTGGCCTGGCAGAACGACGTCACCGTCGCCGAGCAGCGGGAGATGCAGGAATGGCTGGCCGGCAAGCGCCAGGAGCTGGCGGAGGTGGTGGCGGAGTACCAGCTGACCTGCGACCCGGTCTTCCGGCAGCGGCTGGAGGTGCTGATCCGCGAGGTGACGGCCGCTGCCGGCGAAAGCCGCCAGCGCTTCCTGCGCCAGCGCGCCTATCATGCCGGTCTGCCGGGGGAGAAATGGCAACTGGCGGTCGGGGTCCTGGAGGAGGCCGAGGCCCTGGCCTGCGCCATGCAATTCCAGGCCGCCGAGCTGGCCGCCGGCCGCACCAGCTGTCCGGCGGAGCCGGCGGCCGCCAGCGCCGCCTACCAGGCCATGCACCGGCTGTGCACCGCCGAGCAGCAGGCGGTCTGGGAGAGCTGGGCCCGGGCCGGGCAGGAGCTGACCGCCCAGGGCGGCGCCATCCTGCCCGGCCCGCGCTAGCCTCTTCAGACCGGCGGCTCGGCATGGGGTCGCATGGCGAGATACCAGCTGCAGGCCATGGCCTGCAGGCTCTCGTCGGACCAGCGCTGCCGGACCTCGTCCCAGAAGCCACGGGAGACCAGCTCCTGCCAGCAGGACCGGCAGGCGGCACAAGGCGCCTCCGGCCGGCACGGCCCGGAGCAGCCGGCCGGCGGGAGGTTGCGGAAAGGGAAAGGGAAGTCGGACATCGCGCTCCTCGCTTGCCAGGGCATGGGAGTTATGGGACTTGCAGGTCCCATAACTCCCATGCCGGCGGTTCGTTCAGGGCTTGGCTGCCTGGGCCAGGGCGCTCCAGGTGGCATCCAGGCGGCGGTCGGTGTTGCCGTCCAGGGCGAAGAACAGGGCATAGGTCCCTGGCTGGGCTGCGGCGGGCAGCGCCAGCACCTCCAGGGGCTCCGGGATGGCTGCCAGGGGGAAGGCGCCCAGGCGGCGGATGCCGGGGCGCCAGCCGCCGGGGATGGACAGGGAGGCCCAGCCGGCCGGGGTGCGGAGGATCAGCCACCAGTCGGCAGGCTCGCCGGCGTGGCTACCGGGGTCGAGGCGGATCTGGAAGGCGATCCGCCCCCCGGGTGCGGTCAGCAGGGGACCAGCCTGGCCGTTGACCAGCGCCTCCGGCACCGGATCCCGGTGGGGAGGGGGCGGCGACAGCGGATCCCGGGGATCGGTGCCGGCCTCGATCTCCTGGCGGTCGTCGTAGCCGTCGTCGTCGGTGTCGGCCCGGGCCGGATCCGTGTCGTGGACCCGGATTTCGCTGGCATCATCCAGGCCATCACCGTCGGTATCGGCGCTGTACGGGTCGCTGCCGGTCTCGTCGCTGTCCCGGAGGCCGTCGCAGTCGGCATCCAGGGCACAGGAGGCCGGCGGCGGCTGCCAGGAGAAGCGGGTGACCGGGTAGCTGCCCCAGGCGCTGAGCACATAGAGGTCGCCGGCCGCGTCGAAGGTCATGGCCTGAGGGTTGGTGACCCGGTCGGTCACCGCAAAGGCCTGGCTGCCGTCCGCGGGATAGAGGGCCAGCACCCGGTTGTTGCCGGAGTCGGCTGCGTAGAGCAGGCCGTCCGGGCCGAAGGTCAGGTTGCGGGGGCCGCGGAGCTGGCCCGGACCGCTGCCGGTGCCACCGAAGCTGCGCAGGAAGTCGCCTGCCGGGGTGAAGACCTGGATGTCATTGCCAGTGGCGTCCGCCACGAAGACCTCGCCGGCCGGGCCGACGGCGATGCCCCAGGGCTGCAGGAGATGGCCGCCGGCGCTGCCGCCCCATTCCCCCAGGGGCCGGCCCGCCTGATCGAAGCGCTGCACCGTGCTCCGGTTCTTGACCGTGATGAAGACCTCCCGGCTGGCGGGGTCGACAGCGATTCCCTGGATGAGATCGTTGGCGCTGTAGCCTCCGAAGCGGAAGCGGTATCTGCCCTGCCGGTCGAAGACCTTGACGTAGCGCCGGGGCGTGGTGAGGTCGTCCGGATCCTCGTGCATGCCGCAGCCGATGAGAAGGTTGCCGTCCGGATCCACGGCCAGGGAATCCGGCCAGCCCATGCCGTCCTCTTCCCAGTGCTGGCCGGAGCGGCCGAAGGAGAAGGTCAGGCTGCCGTTCGGGTCGAAGCGGCTGACCCGCTCCGGGTAGCGGTCCAGGATCCAGACCTGGCCGGTCACCGGATCGGTGGCCGTGGCCACCGGGCTGCGAAGCTCGCCGGGGGCGTTCTCCGCCAGGTAGCCCCAGGAGCGGCGGTAGGCGCCATCGCTGCCGAAGACATGGATCCGGCTTTCATAGGAGGCGGTGACAAAGATCTCGCCGGTGGCCGGATCGGCGTCCACGGCCCGGGGATGGAAGACGATGCCGCGGGCGGGGTCGCTGGCGATCTGTCCGAGGAAGGCGCCGGAGGGGTCGTAGTGGGCCAAGCGGTTGTGGTCGGTGTCGGCGACCCAGAGGTCGCCGTGGCGATCCACCGTCAGGTCGCGGGGCCAGGCGAGGTCGGCGACGCCGCCGCCGTGCTGGGCGAAGGTGCGCCGGTGGCGGCCCTCCTGGTCGAAGACCTGGAGGCGGTTGGCAGCGGTGTCCGCCACCACCACCTCGCCGGTCTGCGGCAGGACGGCGATGCCGTACGGATCCCGCAGCTGGCCGTCCGCCGCGCCGCGACTGCCCCAGGCCAGAATGAGGGCGCCGTCCCGGTCGAAGCGCTGCACCCGGCAATTGGCGCGCTCCACCACATAGATGTCACCGTTGTCCGGATCCACGGCCACATCGGTGGGGGCCAGGAACTGACCCGGGCCGCTGCCGGGGCCGCCCAGTACCTGGCTGAGGCGTCCGTCCAGTCCGAAGCGCAGCACCCGGCCCGCCGCCTCCTCGGCCACCAGCACCGAGCCGTCGGTGGCCACCGCTGCGCCGGTGGGGGTGGAGAGGCTGGTGCTGTCGGCACTGAAGGTGAGGACATAACGACCCTGGCGGTCGAAGGCCTTGATCTTGCCCTTGCCCTGATCCACCACATAGACCCGATCCCGCTCCGCGTCCACGGCGATGCCGGAGGGCACCTTGAGCTCGTCGTCGTTGTACGCCCGGTTGGTGATGGCTGCCAGCATGCCGCCGCCGGCATCCAGGACCTGCACCCGGCTGTTGCCGGCGTCCGCCACCAGCAGCCGGCCGTCCGCCAGGCTGCTCACCCCCTGGGGCTGTTGGAAGAGGCCGGGGCCGGTGCCGGTGCCGCCCAGGGGGGGGCTCCAGGTGCCGCCGGCGGCCAGGATCTGCAGGCGGTGGTTGGCGGTGTCCGCTACCAGGAGGTCGCCGCTGGCCGCCAGGACCGCCAGCTCGCAAGGGCCGCCCAGCTGGCCGCGACTGCTGCCCGCCTCGCCGAAGCTGCCGGCAAGCTGGCCCTGGTCGTCGAAGCGCAGGATGCGGTAGCGGTCCCAGTCGGCCACGTAGACAAAGTGGCCGTCGGTACTGGCAGCGACGGCGAACCGGCTGCCCAGCTCGCCGGGGCCATCCCCCGGAGAGCCGAAGCGGCGGCGGAAGCTGCCATCCAGGGCGAAAACGCTCACCGAGCCGGCGGCCCAGTCGGCCACGTACACCTGGCCGACGCCGTCCGTCGCCACCCGGTTCGGCCCCAGGAACCGGCCGGCTTCCCGGCCCCAACCGCCCCATTCCCGGACAAAGGCCCCCTCCTGGTCGAACACGCTGATCCGGTGGCGGCCGGCGTCCGCCAGCAGGATCTCGCCAGCGGGCGCGGCGACGGTCACCCAGGAGGGCAGCCGAAAGTCGGCTGCCGGGTCGGCCGGATCGACGTGGTGCCAGCGGTACAGGAAATGGCCGGTGGCTGCCTCGAAGAGCAGCAGGCGGCCGGTGACCGCGTCCAAGGTCACCAGACGCTGGCCGTCCGGCAGCCCGGCCACCGATTGCGGCCGGAACGTGCCGTAGTTGAAGTTGGACCAGCTGGCCACCGCCGCCGGCGGGCTCAGGGCCTGGGCCGGTGCCGTGGCCACAACCTGGGCCACGGCCAGGGCCGCGGTGAAGGCAAGGGATTGGCAGATCTGTCTGGTCATCGTGTGCTCCTCCGTGCTTTTTTTTGTTTTGTCCGGAGGTCAGTCCTGGCGAGAACGCCCGGTGCCGCCGCGGGGCCGGCGAGGGTCCGGGCCTGCCGCCAGCTGCCGGGCCAGGCGCGCCAAGGCTTGGCGCTCCAGCATCTGCACCCGCAGGCCGGACAGGCCCAGGGCCCGGCCCACCTCCTGGGGGGAGCGGGCCTCGCCGTCCTCAAGGCCGTAGCGCAGGATGAGGACCCGCACCAGGTCCGGCTCCAGCCGGCGCAGCTCGAGGTGCAGGGCCTCCCGTTCTCCGGCCAGCGCCAGCAGATGATAGGGATTGCCCCGCTCGCCGCCGTCCGGGCAGGCCAGATCCGGCAGCCGGTCCTCCAGCCCGCCCTCGTTCGGCTGCGCCCCGCGGCTGAGCAGCATGGCCTGGCGGACCTGGGCGGCCAGCGGCGGGGGCAGATCCAGGGCCTGGGCCACCTCGTGGCTCCGGGGCGGCCGCCGGAGGCGGCGGGCCAGCTCCTGCTCCGTGTGGCACCACTGGCGCACCAGGCGCACCATGGAGCCTGGCAGCCGCACCGGCCGGTTGAGGCCCTGCAGGGCGCGCAGCATCGCCTCCCGGATCCAGTACACCGCGTAGGTGGCGAAGCGCAGGTTCCGTTCCGGGTCGAAGCCGTCCGCCGCCCGGATCAGGCCCAGATTGCCCTCGGCGATCAGGTCCATGAGGGGCAGGCCTCGGCCGGCCAGCTCCCGGGCGAAATGGACCACCAGGCGCAGGTGGCCGGAGATCAGCCGCTGGCGGGCGGCGCGGTCACCGGCCCGGGTCTGCTGGGCCAGGCGGCGGATCTCCTCGTAGCCGAGGACCGGCTGGCCGCGGATCGCCTTGAGGTAGGCGGCCAGGCCGGTCTCCCGGTACAGAGCGGCGTACGGCTTGGCAGGCGGGGCAGACATGAGGCGCTGGGACTCCCGTGCGGGGCAGGGACCAGGAAAGACGGCTGGCTCAAGCCTTGGCGGCCCGGCGTCCGACAGAGGGGATCATGCCGGATGGATGTTATTGTCCGGTTACGATTCGGATAGGATCTTCTTGCCGGTGCCGGGTGGGGGAAAGCCAGGGAGGGAGTGGGAGGGCGGAGGGCAGCGGGGCGGGGTCACGCTTTCCGGGGGGCGGTGCCCTGCCGCAGGGTGATGACAGTGGCCTCCGGCTCGCAGTTGAAGCGCACCATCACCGTGGAGGAGCCCACCCCCCGGGAGGTGTAGCCCTGCATGGCGCCGGCCTGCCAGGGGCCGCTGACCATTCGGCGGGGCGTGCTGCGGCTGTGGGTGAAGAGCGGGCCCAGGCCGGGCAGCCGCACCTGGCCGCCATGGGTGTGGCCGCACAGGTAGAGGCTGGCGTCCCGGGCTGCGGCCTCCCGGGAGAGCTCCGGGGAGTGGGCGAGGAAGATGATGAAGGCGCCCGCCGGCACCTCGCGGAAGGCCCGCGTGAGGTCGTGGCACTTGTAGTAGTGGGGATCGTCCACCCCGACCAGCCAGAGGCGGTCCTTGCCCCGCGTCACGGGCTCGCTGTCGTTGACCAGCATCACGATCCCGGCATCCTCCAGCTCCGGGATCATCTCGATGCAGTCGTGGTTGCCCAGCACGCCGAAGATGCCGTCCGCAGCCTTGATGACCCGGGTGATCCGCTTCAGGCCAGCAATGGCCCGCACCGTGGGGCCGTAGAGCTTGGCCCGGATATCGCCGGCCACCAGACACAGGTCCACCGCCAGGGGCGAGACCAGGGCGGCCAGGCGGCCGGGCAGCTCCGGGTCGCCATCCGCATGCAGGTCGGCCAAGAGCAGGATCCGGTAGCCGTCGAAGGCGGGCGGCAGGTGGGGGAAGAAGAGATCGATCCGGGTGAGGCCCAGGCGGGCGGTATTGGCCCGGCCCTTGCCGTAGAGGCCCAGGAGCCGCACCAGGCCCGTGAACAGCCACTCGTAGACGATGACGTATTCGAAGTTGAGGTAGCGCTGCCAGACGGCGATGGGGGCGTGGCAGGCCCGCCACTCCTTGAAGCGGGTGGCGCTGCGCACCAGGCGGGGGTAGTCGGGCACCGGCGGCGTGTCCAGGACCCTGGCCTTGAAGATGGCGGCCGGATAGGCCAGGAGGCAGAAGAGCACCAGGACCACGAGAAGGCCTGGCCAGTCCACCAGGGAACGATGATGCAGAAAGAGCAGGGGCAGAAGCGCCTCCAGGCCCTGGTCCAGAACCGGCACCCGGCTGCCGGCCGCAAGACCCAGCCGCCTTTTCAGGAAGGAGCTGGCCAGATCGCCGGCCATGGCCAGCAGGCCAGCTGCGGCGCCGGTGGCCGGGGCCAGGCCCCAGGCCAGGCCCATGGTGGCCGCGGCCAGGACGCCCAGGACAAGCCCGGCCAGGGTCTTGTGGCTGCCGAGCAGGCGATGGCCATCGGGCAGGACGAGGCCGGCGTCCAGGGGCCAGGGGAAACGGCGGGCCAGGGGGGTGATCCCGAACAGGGCCGGCGCGATATTGGCGGCAACGACGATGGAGCCGGCAGCGAGCAGGGCCACGGCAGGGCCGGTCAGGGGGAGAGGATGAGGTCCGGCAGCTCGTCGGTATCACCCGGCTGCCGGGGGAAATGCTCGGCCAGCACCTGGCCCAGCGCCGCGATGGCTGCCTGCAGGGCGGCGGCGGCCTGGCCGCGCCTGGTGCCTGCCGCCACCCCGGCGGCCAGCTCGGCCAGGCGGGCCTCCGGCAGATGGGCGGCCAGGCCCCGGTCCACCAGGATGCACACCTTTTGCTCAAAAAGGGAGATGAAGACCAGCACGCCGGTGCCGGCCCGGGTCCGGTAGAGGCCGTGCTCGAAAAAGCTCTGGGTGGCCCGCTGCCAGGTCTCCTCCTCCCGGCGGCCTTGGGCCACGAAGGGGCGGCGCAGCCAGTCCAGGCGCTGGGCGGCCAGGAAGATCCCGGTCACCGCCACGATGGCCAAAGGGACAAACCAGGCCAGGGAATCGGCCAGGAAGAGGTCGGTGGCCAGGAGCGCCAGAGGGGTGCCGCCCGCCAGGCCGGCCAGGAGGGCGGCCTCGGGATAGGGGTCGCTCTGGGGCAGGATCATCACGGCCACCTCGCCGGCACTGGTCGCCTCCACCTGGCGGATGGCCTGGCAGACGGCCTCCTGGTCCGCGGCCGACAGGATTTCTTCTTTCGCCATGCTTGCCCCCTCCCTGATCCTGGCCTACCAGTCGCTGCTGGCGCCGCCGCCGCCGAAGCTGCCGCCGCCGAATCCCCCGAAGCCGCCCCCCCGGCCGCCGGAGCCGCCCGGGAACCCCCCCAGAAAAAGGCCGCCCCGGCGGTGTCCGCCGCAGCCCGCGCCGGAAATGAGAAGGGGCG
>JBFMBH010000049.1 GCA_040755095.1 Thermodesulfobacteriota bacterium | reverse complement strand
CCGCCTTTCTGATTCCCACCGCCCCCCACTTCAGGGCCGGTGGCCATCACCTACCGGCCGGGCCGGCGCCTCTTGGGACGCCGGGCCGGCCGAGTTGTTTTGCCGGCCACTCCCCCCAGCCGCAACCTATCGTCTCGCCGCCCTCCCTTGCGCTCCTGCCAAGGGGAGGCTATGGTGGGACCATGGCGACCTTGAGACGGCACCGCCCGCAGACCGGCTCCGGTGCGTTGACCTCAGCCTGGCCCACCAGGGCCTGACGAGCTTTCGGCCGGACACCGACCATGCGGCGCTCGTCGATCTTTCTGGTCGTCACCGCAGGCCAATTGCTGCTCCTGGCAGCGATGCTGCTCCATGCCCGCGGCGGCCAGGCCGCGGCGCGGGCCGAGCGAGAGGCACGCCAGGCCCTGGCCAAGGAACTGCGGCTCACCGATCTGTGTCTGTTTACCGAGGCCCGCTACACGCGGCACCCGGCCATGGCGGACCTCCATGCCGCCTTCCAGGACCATCCCCTGGCCCTGGAGCATTTTCCGTCCGGCTCGCTCGTATCCCCGCCATACTTTGCACGGGAGCGCCATGGGCAGTCCCCTTAACCGGCAGCGGAAGGTGATCGACTTCGCGCTTTCCTCGCTGGCGCGGCGCAAGGCCAAGAACCTCGCCCTGCTCGCGGTCTACACGCTGATCGTCTTTGTGTGCGCCTCGCTCATCTTCTTCGTCCAGGCCATGAAGCGCGAGGCTTCCCTGTTGCTGGCCGGCGCACCGGACATGGTGGTGCAGCGGCTCCTGGCCGGCCGGCATGACCTCATCCCCGCCGACTACGGTCAGGCCATCGCCGCCATCCCCGGGGTGCAGGCGGTCACGCCCCGCCTGTGGGGCTACCTGTACGATCCGGCCTATGGCGCCAACTACACGCTGATGGTGCCCACCGACGATCCCCCTGCCCCCGGCCTCGTGCGGGTGGGCCCGGGCGTGGCCCGGATCATGGGGGTCGGCCCCGGCGACCTGCTGCCGCTGCGTGCCATGACCCGGGACTCCGTGCTGCTGGATGTGGAGAAGACCCTGGCCCCCGAAACGGAGCTGGTGGCGGCGGACCTTATCCTTCTGGCGGAAGACGACTTCCGGAAGCTCTTCCAGTTCCCGGCTGGCCGGGCCACGGATCTCGCCGTCACAGTGGCCAACCCCAACGAGCTGGTGACCGTGGCCTCCAAGGTGGCGGCGCTCTATCCGGACGCCCGCCCCATCCTGCGCAGCGAGATGGAACGAACCTACGACGCCTTGTTCGACTGGCGGGGTGGCATGATGGTGGTGGTCCTGGCCGCGGCCCTTGTCTCCTTCATCATCTTCGCCTGGGACAAGGCCGCCGGGCTTTCCGCCGAGGAGCGCCGGGAGATCGGCATCCTCAAGTCCATCGGCTGGGAGACCGGGGACGTGCTGCTGCTCAAGCTTTGGGAGGGCATCGCCGTCTCCCTCACCGCCTTCCTCTTGGGCGTGCTCCTGGCCTATGGCCATGTCTTCTTCTTCTCCGCTTCGCTCTTCGAGCATGCCCTGAAGGGCTGGGCGGTGCTCTATCCCCGCTTCCGGCTGGTGCCGGAGATCGACGCCTACCAGCTCGGCGTGCTCTTCTTCCTGTCCGTCATCCCCTATACCGTGGCCACCATCATCCCCTCCTGGCTGGCGGCCACGGTGGACCCGGACGCGGCCATGAGGTCGTGAGCGTGATCGAGCTTTCCGGGGTGAAGAAGCGCTTCCACGTGGGCCGGGCCAACGAGCTTACCGCTGTGGACGGGGTGGACCTGACGGTGCACCAGGGACAGGTGACCGTGCTGAAAGGACCGAGCGGCTCCGGCAAGACCACCCTCCTCTCCCTCATCGGCTGCATGGCGCGGCCCAGCGAAGGCCGGATCCGGCTCCATGGCCTCCGGCCGTCCTTTGCCCCGGAGCAGGCGGACGGGACCGGGCTTGACATCTCCAGCCTGCCGGAGCGGTTTCTCACCGAGATTCGCCGCGCCTTCTTCGGCTTCATCTTCCAGCACTTCAACCTCATCAAGGGCATCACGGTGCTGGAGAATGTGCTCTTGCCCACCTATCCCACCGAAGCCGACTATCATCAATCCCGGCAGCGGGGCCTGGCGCTTCTGGCGCTGTTCAGCCTCGAACGCCACGTCTTCTCCCGGGTCGACTGGCTGTCCGGCGGTGAGCAGCAGCGGGTGGCCATCGCCCGCGCCCTCATCAACGACCCTGGCATCATCATCGCCGATGAGCCCACCGCCCATCTGGACAGCACCTTGTCCCGGGAATTCATGGCGATCGTCGGCAGGCTGAAGGCCGAGGGCAAGACGGTGATCATCGCCAGCCACGACCCCATCGTCCACGACTCGCCCCTCGCCGACACGGTGATCGAGATGCGGGACGGCCGGATCGTAGCCAACAGCGCGGCCACATGATCCAACATCCGGGGATTCTGGCGATTCTCGGGGCATCGCTTCTGGCCAGCCTGCTCCTGGTCTACGCCGCCGGCCTCGGCGTGCGCATTCTCAGAAGCTGGCGACCGGACAGCGGCAGTGAGCTGCAGCTGTCTTTGGAGCGCCGCACCTATCTGGTCTCCACCATCCTGGGCCTGGTCTTCGCCTTCGAGATCGCTTCGCTGTTCCTGTTCATCTTCACCGCCGATCGCCTCCACAGCCAGTTCGTCGGCGCCATGTGCGCGGCCGGCAGCCTGGGCGCCAATGCCTTCGGCTATCCGGCCCTGCTGGCGAAGATGGTCGCCTGCTTTTGGGCCGGGGTCTGGCTCATCGTCAACCATGCTGACACCAGAGGCTACGACTATCCCCTGGTGCGCTTCAAATACGGGATGCTCTTGGGCCTCGTCCCCCTGGTGCTACTGGACCATCTTCTGGTCTACCGCTATTTCACCGGACTTGCGGCGGATGTCATCACCTCCTGTTGCGGCAGTCTGTTCAGCGTCGAGCAGGGAAGCCTCTCGGCGGATCTGGCCGCGCTGCCGGCCCGGCCGATGATGAAGGCCTTCTATGGCTCCATGGCGGCCACCCTGGCCGCGGGGCTGTTCTTCCGCTGGCGGGGTCGCGGCGCCACCCTGTTCAGCGCCCTCAGCCTGGCCAGCCTGCTCATCGCCGCTGCCTCCCTGCTCTCGTTCATCTGCCTCTATCTTTACGAGCTGCCCACCCACCACTGCCCCTTCTGCATGCTGCAAGAGGAGTATGGCTACCTGGGCTACCTGCTCTATGCCTGCCTGCTGGGCGGCGGGGTGGCCGGCCTGGGCGTCGGCGTACTGGCCCTCTGCCAGGGGCCGGCGAGCCTCAGTCGGGTCATTCCGCCCCTCCAGCGCCGGCTGGCCACGCTGGCCATCAGCCTCTACGCGGTCTTCACCCTCATCGCCAGCTACCGCATGCTGGCCACGCCCTTCCGGCTGTGATTCAGAGCCAGCGGCCGCTGCTC
Source organism: Thermodesulfobacteriota bacterium (assembly GCA_040755095.1). NCBI lineage: Bacteria > Pseudomonadati > Thermodesulfobacteriota > Thermodesulfobacteriota bacterium. The sequence goes on along the minus strand of JBFMBH010000049.1, from coordinate 23,366 downwards.
AGCCGTCGCCGTCCCCGCCGGCTCCCGGCTCCCGCCAGATGTCCAAGGCCAGGCGGTAGACGTCGCCCCGGGCCAGGCCCAGGTCCTTGGCCACCTGCCGGGCCGCATCCTTCAGGGACAGCCCCCCCCGATCCCGATACCAGCGCAGGATCGCCGGCACTTCGGCTCCGGCCGATGGCCTGTCCGGCCGGGGCTGGGCCCCGATGAGGAGCACCAGCTCGCCGCGAACCCGCTCCTGGCCGGCCAGCTGCGCCAACACTTCGGCCAGGCGGCCGACGAGCATCTCCTCGTGCAGCTTGGTCATCTCCCGGGCCAGCAGCACCGGCCGGTCGCCCAGGATCGCCAGGCAGTCGCTCAGGGTGGCAAGGATGCGTTGCGGGGTCTCGTAGCAGGCCAGGGCAAAGGGCTCCTGGGCCAGATCCCGGAGGAGCCCCTGGCGCTCCCCGACCTTGGCGGGCAGAAAGCCCACGAAAAGGAAGGGCACAAAGCCAGGCCCTGCCGCCGACAAGGCGCAGGCCAGAGCCGAAGGTCCCGGGATCGGCACCACCGGGATGCCCGCCTGTCGGGCCCGCTCCACCACCAGTGCCCCGGGGTCGGCCAGGCCCGGAGTGCCGGCCTCGGAAACCAGGGCGATATCGGCCCCGGCCAGCAGACGGCGGACAAGGCGGTCGGCCTGCTCCGCCTCCCGGTCCTTGTAGCAGGAGACGAGGGGCGTGTGGATGCCGTGCCGGGCCAGGAGCTTTCGGGTAGTGCGGGTGTCCTCGGCTGCGACCAGAGTCACCGCCCGCAAGGTGGCCAGGGCGCGGAGGGTGATGTCCTCCAGGTTGCCGATGGGGGTGGCGACCACGAACAGCCGGCCGGGGGCTATGGACGCGCTCATGATCCCGGGCCGAGCCGGACAGGGCCAGACTGGCTGCCGGCTCAGGCGGCCGGCAGACTGAGGCGGAAGCGACTGCCCGTCGCGGCGGTCTCGCATTCGAGGCTGCCGCCGCTGTCGCTGGCCAGGAGGCGACCCAGGAAGAGGCCCATGCCCGGATGGCCTGGCCGGGTGGTGAAGAAGGGGGCGAAAATCCGCTCCCGGTCGGCGTCCAACACCGGTGGGCCGCTGTCCTCGAACAGGGCCAGCACCCGATCGCCCTCCACCTCCGTGGTGATGGTAAGCCGTGGCGTCTCAGACTGCCGCAGGTTGTCGACCGCGTTCTCCAGGAGGATGAAGACAATCTGATGTGCCGGAACCACCCCGCGATGCAGGGGCGGCAGACGGGGAGCCAATCGCAGCTCCCGGCTCACCTTGTGCTTGAAGAAAAGGTCGGCCTGCAGGAAGGCCAGCTCATCAGCGATGACGGTGTTGAGGGTGCAGGTACTGCCGAGGCTTTCATCGGCGGCCTCAGTGCCCATGATCTGGCGGACGATCTCCTGACAGGCCGCCATCTCGGCCTGCAGCTGATCCATGACCCGGAAGCGGGCCTCCAGAAGACCCTTGAGCTCGTGCACCTGCTCACGACTGGCCTCTGGCAGCTCGGCTGCCTCCAGCCGATCGACGATGGGCAGTGCCCGGCTGAACATCCAGCGCAGGAGCTCGGCATGCATGGAGAAGACCTGCAAGGGGCCGTTGAGGTTGTGGACAAACCCCCGCAGCAGTCGCCCCACCGCCGCCTGGCGGTAGAGGGACAGGGCGTAGCCCTGCCAGGGCCGGGTATCCTCGGCAGCCGACTCCATTTCTTGTCCCCCTCCGGCCCCGGGCCTCAGCCCGCAGCCGCCTGGTCGATGAGCTTCCTCTTCAGCCGCCCGAACTCCTCTTCCGAAAGGAAGCCGTCGCGGCGGAGCCGAACCAGGGTTTCCAGATCGGCCAGCAGGGCGCTGGAGCCGGGGCCGGTACGGTAGTAGGATGGCGGCAGGCTCTGGCCCGCCCACAGGGCGCCGGCCACGTCCAAAACCGCGTCCGGCACCACGTCGGCAGCCTTCGTCTGGTCCTGCTGTCCCAGGTGGCTCAGCGTCTCGACGGCGGACTCCAGATCCTGGCGCAGCTGCCGGTTCTCCCGCTGGAGGCGGATCCGCTCCGCCGCCTGGCGGACGATGATCCGGATCTCCTCCAGGTTGAAAGGCTTGCGCAGAAAATGGTAGGCCCCCTCCTGCACGGCCTGCAAGGCGTTCTCCACCGAGGCGAAGCCGGTGATGATCACCACCAGCGCCTGGGGGCACAGCTGCCGGGCTTGGCGCAGCACCTCCAACCCGTCACAGCCAGGCATGGCATAGTCGGTGATCACCAGGTCAACGGTCTCCCGCCGCAGCCGCTCCACGGCATCGATCCCGTTATAGACCAGCTCCACCGAGTGGCCCTCGGCGCGGATGATCTCCGCAAGGACATTGCCCACCGTGGCTTCGTCGTCGGCAATCAGGACTCGAATCCGAAGCGTCTCCTCTTCTGGCAGGCCTTCCTGGTGCTCAGCCAAGGCTTCCTCTCATGGCAGGCAGGGTGACAGCGGGGGGCATCCCGGCGCGGGATACCCGATCATAGCCTGGGGCTGGCGGCTTGGCAAGCGCGGCTGCCGCGGCAAAGAGCTGGTCGATCCCGCCGTGTCTGCTGCGGCGCAGCCCCCATCTTCCCCTTGCCAATCGGCCGCAATCGGGCATCATGAGGCGACACCGGCCGCTCCTGCCTCGTGACCGCGCGGCGGGGAGCATGTGACGGACCATCCTTTCCCCAGCTCTGGGGGCGCGAGGGACAACAGGAGGCAAGTCATGCCATCCCCTTGGGAAGTCGCCCTGCCCAGGACCATCAAGATCGGCAACGCCTCCATCGGCCTCCTTGGCCTGGATCAGGCCTTGGCCAAGGTGCTGGCCGACCCGGCTCTGGGCGAGGCCCAGGCGGTGGAGGCGCTCCTGGCCGCGATCGGCCGGGACAACTACATCCCGACGGGCAGCGAGCCTGCGTACCGGCAAGCCCTGGGCCATCTCTACCGCCAATTGTCCGGCCGGGAGCCTATGGGGGAGGCGCTTCTCGTCATCCGCATCCTGGGCAAGGCCTGCCTGGGCTGCAACAATCTGGAGAAGACGGTGCTTGCCGTCTTGCAGAGGCTCGGTGTCGCCGCGGACGTGGAATCGATCCACGACCCGGATGAGATCTGGCGCCACGGCGTCCTCACCACCCCTGCCCTGATGATCAACGGCGAAATCCGCGCCGCCGGCCGTCTGCCGACCCCAGCTCAGGTGGAGGCCTGGATCCGGGCCGCCCTGATGTCCAAGGCGGACCGCCGCAGCTGACACAGCAGGAGCAGCCCCTTTTCTGCATCAAGGGTGATAAAAGCCTTTCCCGCGCCGGTCGAAACATGCTATATCTAGCCACCGAATCGGCGCCTGGGCAGGAAGTCCGGGTCGGCCAACCCCAGTTTGGGAGGGAAGAGCGGGTCATGGGATACGGATCACCAGAACGGGCCATCCGAGGCATCGACCGGAAGCGGGAGATGGAACGACGCTATATGCTGGCCGAGGTGTACAAGCGGGCCGAGACCTTGGCTGTCAAGCTGGTCAGTCGCCTTTTGGAAGCCCACATCGTCGAGACCACCTCGGACCGGGAGCTGCGGGAGGCCTTCGTCGACGTCCTGCGCCGTCTCAGCGACATGGAGGAGTTTGACATCCAGTACAAGACCGCCCCCATCCGAGGTCTGGTAGCCAACCCCAACTTCATCAGCCTCTATCTCACCCAGTACATCATCGAGGACCTTCTCAACCATCGCCATATCCAGGACGTCTTTGGTGACGACCTGCAGATCTATCAGGTGGTGGACTCGGTCATCAGCAGCGTCCGCCCCGAGTAAGACCCCTTCCCAGCACCTCCCCGAGCGATCCCGCCTCCTGGCACCGCGTAGCCCCCTGGCCTCGCATGCGTCCCGCTTGTCTTCTTCGGCGGCCGTCAGCCTGGCCACGGCCCAGGGTCTGGAGTATTGCCGCCCAACCGTGCTAGAATGGAGCTGGCGTTGTCCGCAGCTCCTGACAGCCTTGGCCGGAAAGTCCGTGCGCGGAGCAGCAGATGCCCGTATAGTGCTGCCCATGGGCTGGCGGGACACCCAGCCCACCCGGCCGACCGGTGGTCAACAATGCCAGAGGCACCGGGCCATTGGCCGTTGCCTGGGGAAGCCCGTCCCCAGCGGCGGCTGGCGGCCACCTGATCATGGACATGGACCGACTTCCCGGGGATTCCGCCATGCTCGCGTCCCGAATGCCTGCCAGCCTTGCCCGGCACGCCATGCTCGTTGCAGCCTTGTCGTGCGCTGTGGGCCTCACCAGCACCGCCGTTGCCGATCCGCCGCCACCACCACCGCCGCCACCTGGAACGTACACCGCATCAGCGCACGGCAGCGCCACCTCCGGCGTGGACCGCTCCACCGTCGACGGCTCGTTCGCCAGCCTGGCCAAGGGCAACTGCGGCCATTGCCACGAGCAGCATGCCAGCGTCGGTGGCAGCGAGCCGCTGCCCAACGCCCCGCCTGGGCCCAGCCTGGCCCTGGGCTTCGGCAGCGAAGAGGCCCTGTGTGAGACCTGTCACAACGGCACCGTGGTGAGCCGGGACGTGGCAGCCCAGGTGGACAAGGCCTACGGCCACCCCATCGACGACCCCGCCCTGGCGGACCGCCATAGCATCGGCAAGAAGGAGGCGGGCCAGAACGGCCTCCCCTTCCGGGGCACCAAGCGGCATGTGGAGTGCGCCGACTGCCACGAGCCCCACAGCATCGGCTCACCAGGCTCCACCCTCCACTCCTTTCAAAGCGGCAGCTCCGGCAGCAACAACCTGGTCTCCAACCCCATCAAGGGGGTGTGGGGCGTGGAGGTGAGCGTCGAGCCCTCCTGGGGCAGTGCTGCCACCGCCAGCTTCACCGAGCAGAAGCCGGCCACCAAGGAGTACCAGATTTGCTTCAAATGCCACACCTACTACGCCCTCCAGGACGGAGACGGCGTCACCATCCTCACCGGCCCATCGGGCCAGCTGGTCACCGATCAGGCGGTGGAATTCAGCAAGAGCAACCGGTCCGTGCATCCGGTGCGGGTGGGGCTGACCAGCCAGACCGCGTCGGTGGCCCCCAAGGCCCTCACCGCCGCCCAGATGAAGACCCCGTGGGATACCGAGCTGGGCACCCAGACCATGTACTGCTCGGACTGCCACGGCAACGACACCACAGCCCCTACCGACGGCCGCGGTCCCCACGGCGCTGACAGCCTTTACATGCTGGCCGGTCCCGACAACACCGAGTGGCCGCGCGCGTCCCTGAACAGCGACGAGCTGTGGGACCTGGACGATGTCCGGAACAACCGCTTCAGCTGGTCCACGAAGCTTCTGTGCGCCAAGTGCCATGTTCTGTACTCCGGCGGCGCCTGGACGAACGGGGTGCACACCGCCCACGACTCCCGGGCCTTCGACGACAACCCGTGGAAGGACGCCTACATCAATGGCGTCCCCTGCGTCACCTGCCATGTGGCCGTGCCCCACGGCAGCAAGCGCAGCCGGCTCATCGGCTACCGCACCGACCCCGAGCCGTACCTGCTCCTGGATGACAAGCACGGCAACGCCCCCTTCCCGGTGGTCACCGGCTTCAAGAAGGCCAGCACCCCCAGCAGCTACGCCGGCACCCACTGCTACCTGCCGGCGGGCACCGGCTGCGGCAGCCACGGCACCAACGACGGCGGCTACGATCCGTAAGCGATTGTCTTCCGCGACGCTTCACCTCCGGCCTGCCCCGTCCATGGACGGCGGCGGGCCGAGGTCGTTTTCCGGCCTCGCAGTTCAGCGAAACGATGCACTGCTCGGTGTCCGGCCCACAGCCCGTCCTCCCTGCGACCCGCCCCTGACCGCCTGACGAATCGCCTTTGTGAATTTGGTTCACAGTGCGCCCCACCCTTGAGAAGCTGCCCCCGATTGTTCGGCCACCATTGACCCGCCTACAATAGAAGCTAGGCGGGTGTGGCCTGTGTCCCTGCAGGCTGGCGACCGCCGTCCCCGCGGTCACGATGGCCTGACGAATCCTTCCGATCCAGGCGGGCTTCCCATGAGAGCAACGACAGCTACCGGCCGGAATCTTTCGCGGCTGCCGCAAGAACTGCGGCTGGCCGCCCATCCCACAGCTCTTGCCGCCATCAGAGGCCCAGCCGGGGTGGCGGACAAGACGCTCCGGACTTCCGCCGTGGACGCTGCCAAAGGACCATTGACCGGCATCGTGCTGGCGCTCGCGCTCGTGTTGGGTATGGCCGGCACGGCTCAGGCCGGCATCTACAACGTCACCAAGACCGCCGACACCCTGGATGGGGCGTGCGACGCCGACTGCTCACTGCGGGAGGCGCTCCAGGCGGCCAATGCTGTGGCCGGGCCGCACACCATCAACATCCCCGCCGGCACCTACCTCATCACCAGGGCCGGTGCGGAGGAGAACGCCAACTCCACCGGCGACTTCGACGCCACAAAGGCGGTCAACTTTGTCGGGGCGGGCCGGGATCTGACGATCATCGACGGCGGCAGCGCCGATCGGCTCTTCGACGAGCGGACCGCCGCCACGGCCATGACCTTCACCGATCTGACCCTGCAGAACGGCACGCTCCTGACCGCCACCCGCAACGGGGGCTGCGTCTATTCCCTGAGCGGCAGCATCACCTTCACCAGGACCAACGTCACCGGCTGCACGGCCACCAATGTCGGCGGCGCGGTCTGGACCAACAGCGGCTCCACGGTCACGGTCGACAATTCGACCTTTTCCAACAACACCTCAGGCACCGGCTCCACCATGCATGGCGGCGCCATTGTCGCCGGCCCGGTCACGGTCTCCAACGGCTCGACCTTCACCAACAACACGAGCGGCGGCCATGGCGGCGCCATCTACGCCCAGGGCGCCCTCAACATCACCGGCTCCACATTCAGCAGCAACCATGCCGACACCTCCTCGTGTAACGCCGGTGCCGTCTACGGCAGCACGACGATCAACGTTACGGATTCCACGGTTTCAGGGAATACCGCGGGCAACGACGGCGGTGGGGTGATGTCCAACGGTGGCGATATCACCATCACCCGGTCCACCATCTCCGGCAACCAGGCCGGCAACCGCGGCGGTGCGGTGTACCGGCTCGGGATTGTCAAGATCTACAATTCCACCATCTCCGGGAACTCCTGCGGCAGCACCGGGGCGCAGAAGCAGGGCGGCGGTGTCTATGCCCAAACCGGCACAATCACCAACAGCACGGTCTACAGCAACGCCACAGCCCTGACCAACGGTGGCGGCGGCGTCTACTCAACGAGCAACTGCACGTATACGAACAGCATTGTGGCCAACAACACCGCCGCCGGTGCTGCCAACAACTGCGCTGGTCTGGGCAAGACCTCTGCTGGCTGGAACATTGAAAGCGCCAACACCTGCTCGTTCGGGCAGGCCTCGGACATGGCCAATACCAACCCGCTGCTCAACGCCTTGGAGAGCAACGGCGGTCCCACCCAGACCCATGCCCTGCAGGCCGGCAGCCCCGCCATCGACAAGGCCGACAATGCGACCTGCGCCAGCGCCAACATCGGCAATCTCGACCAGCGCAGCCAGGCCCGGCCAGTGGACGGCGACGCCGTGCCCGGCGCGGTGTGCGACATCGGGGCCTTCGAGTATGTGTCAGTGGCCAACAACGCGCCGGTGGGCGGCTATGCCGCCGACAATGTCATCCCGGCGGCGCAGATCAGCCAAGCCACGAACGGCTCCGGTGTGGTCACCATCAACTGGAAGGGCCGTGACGCTGAAAGCAACAACGTCACCCTCAAGACCTTCCAGTACTCCGTGAACGGTGGCTCCTCCTGGAGCGCCCCCACCAACGGTGACAACTCGGCCGCCCTGTCCACCAACTGGGACGACAACGGCGGGGCCGGCTGGTCGACCGCCACCACCTTCGGCGCCGCCACCGCCCACAGCTTCACCTTCAACACCAGGCACGCCGATGTCACCGGTCTTGATGGGGTGGACCAGGCCGACGTGCAGGTGCGCTTCCTCCTGCGCGACGGGGTGGCGGACAGCGCGTCACCCGCCACCTCGGAGTCCTTCCCGGTGGACAATCTGGCGCCCACCGCCACCATCACCTCGGCGGCCTACGACGCTCCCAGCGATACCCTGACCATCACCGGCACCAGCTTCGACACCATTGCCGCGGTCTCGACAAACATCAAAGACCTGGTGGACTGGAGCAAGCTGGTCTGGGACATCAACGGCGACAATGCGGTTTCCGCCAACATCACCTTTGCGCTGGGCGATGTCGCCAGCCTCACCATCACCGGCGCCACCACCTTGACCCTGGTCTTCACCGGCGCCAAGGGAGCGGCCATCGAGGCCACCGGCGGCTACAGCAACATTGGCGGCGCCGACACCCTGGATGTCACTGCCGGCTTTGCCAGGGATTCCTTTGGCAACGTGGCCACCACCGACGGCCGGGCGGACGGCGTGCTCACCACCCCAGCGGTCGCCAAGACCGTGGGCTGCCCGGGCAGCCCGTTCACCAGCATCCAATCGGCCATCGATGACGTGAGCACCGGGACCGGGGATACCATCACAGTCTGCGACGGGACCTATGCGGAGCAGATCACCTTCCCCAGCGGCAAGAACATCACCGTGGTGGCGCAGAATGGCCCCGCCGTGACCATCATCAATCCCTCCGTGGCGGGAGGGGCAGTGGTCTTCGCTGGTCCTGCGACTCTGGAAGGCTTCACCATCGACAACGATGGACACTCCAACGCCAGCTGCCGGGGCATTCAAGTCAATGCCGGCACGCCGACCATCAGGAACTGCGTTGTCGAGGACGGCTATCCGGGAACAACCAGTGGCAATCGCCCCGGCATTTACATTTCTGGCAGCGATGCCGGTGCGACGCTGGACGGCACCACCGTGCGCAACAACAGCTCCAACCAGTACAACTACCACGTTGTTTTCGAAGGACCATCCACCGGCGTCTTGTCCATCATCAACAACAGCGTTATCGGTGGCGGCAGCTCGGCCGGTGGCGTCAATGTGGCCAATGTCGGCACCACGACCACCATCTCCGACTCGACCATCAGCAACAGCACCGGCCAACGGGGCATCAATGCCAGCAGCTCTCCCCTTTCGATCAGCAACAGCACGATCAGCGGCAACCAGGGCGGCATCTCGATCTCCGGTTCCACCGCCACAATCACCAACAGCTCCATCAGCAACAATACTGTTGCCGGCTCAGGCATCGGTATTTATGCCGACAGTGGCGCCGAGCTCACCATCACCGGCTGCACCATCAATAGCAACACCACAACCTCAAGTGGCTATGGCCACGGTGCGGGCATTCACCTCAATGGCGCCAGCACGGCCACCATCTCGAAAACCAGAATCCAGGGCAACAGGGGCTACCATGGCGGCGGTCTCTACCTCCAGGCCGCCAGCTCTGCCACGCTGACCAACTGCTGGATCACCGGCAACGACGCCCAGAACAACCAATACGCCGGCGGCGGCGGGCTCTACGTTACCGGCGCCTCCTCCACCGCGACCCTCGTCAACTGCACCCTGGCCGGCAACTATGCCATCTGGTTCGGCGGCGGCCTGGTGCTGACCAGTGGCGGCGCGGCGACCCTGAAGAACAGCATCCTGTGGGACAACAACGCCGGAGGGGGCGGCGCCCCCAACATATCCGGATCGCCCGCGGTCACCTATTCGGATGTGGAAGGAGGGTTCGCTGGGGAGGGCAACATTGCTGGCGGCGCCGACCCGTTCTTTGCGGACCTGCAACTGGCCGGCAGCGGCACCCCGACGGCGGCCGGCGACTTCGATCTGACCGCCAACTCCACCGCGGTGATCAATGCCGGCACCCCAACGGATGCCCCGGTCGATGACATCCACGGCGATGTCCGCATCGGCAATCCGGATCTGGGTGCGGATGAGTATCCAACCGGGGGCAACACCGCGCCGGTGGGCGGCTACACGGCGGACAACCTCATCCCCCAGACCCAGATCAGCCAAGCCACCGACGGCTCCGGCCTCATCACCATCAACTGGAAGGGACGCGACGATGAAAGCAACAACGTCACCCTCAAGACCTTCCAGTATTCGGTGAACGGCGGCTCGTCCTGGGCCGCGCCCACCAACGGCGACAGCTCGGCCGCCCTGTCAGTCAACTGGGACGACAACGGTGGGGCCGGCTGGTCGACCGCCACCACCTTCGGCGCCGCCACCGCCCACAGCTTCACCTTCAACACCAGGCACGCCGATGTCACCGGCCTGGATGGGGTGGACCAGTCCGACGTGCAGGTGCGCTTCACCCTGAACGACGGCACGGCCGACAGCGCCTCGCCCACCACCTCGGAATCCTTTCGGGTGGACGACTTGGCGCCCACCGCCACCATCTCCTCGGCCACCTACAACGCCGCCACCGACACCCTGACCATCACCGGCACCAGCTTCGACACCATTGCCGCGGTCTCCACTGATATCAAGGGTTATGTGGACTGGAGCAAGCTTGTCTGGGACGTGAACGGCGACGGTGGCACCAGCGCCAACATTTCCTTTGTGCTTGGCGATGTCACCAGCCTTACAGTGACCAACGCCACCACCCTGACCCTGGTCTTCACCTCGGCCAAGGGCACGGCCATCGAGGCCACCACCGGCTACGGCTCCACCGGCGGCGCCGACACCCTGGATGTGACCGCCGGCTTTTCCAAGGATGCCTTCGGCAACGCCGCCACCACCGACGGGGTGGCGGACGGCCCGATCGGCTCCACCATCTCGGGCACGGTCTATACCGATGAGGGCGTCAGCACCATTGCCGACGGCACCACAATCCGTCTGCTGGTCAACGGCCAAAGCGCGGGAGCGGACACCACTTCAAGCGGTGCTTACTCCATCACCACCATGATCAGCGCCGGTGATGCGATCCTGGTTTACGTTGATGACGGCGCCGGCACGAATGACGCTGCCACGGTCACAGTGTCAAACGGCAGCGCGCTGTCAGGGCTGAACATCTACAAGAATCGTGTCATCACCCGTCACGACAACTCCGGCGCGCTGACTAATGCCTTGATGAGCACCGCCAAAGGCGCTTATAGCGACACCGATATCCTCTATTCGGTGTCCGGCGGCAACCTCACCACCACTGGCGCCAACACCGAGCTCTTTGTCTGGGCCGGCCACACCTTCGCCCCGGGCGGCACTGTTAGCACCCAACACATGGATATTAACGGCACCCTTTCCGCTGCGACAAACGCGATCAACGTCGCAGGCAACTGGGACGCCACCGGCGGGAGCTTCACCTCCACCGGCACCGTAACCTTCAACGCCGCGAGCGGCACCATCACCATCACCTCCGGCGGTATCGACGAGAACCACGACTTCCAGAACATCGTCTTCAACGATGCCGGCGGCACAGCCACCTTCCAACTGAGCGGGGCGATATCAGCCAGGGGCGACCTCACCATTACCGATGGCATCTTTACCTCGGCGAATTTCGGGGTGACCGTGGACGGCAATCTGACCGACACGGCGGCCGGGCGTTTCGTGGCCAATGCCTCGACGATTTCCGTGGGCGGCGACGTGACGCTCAACCCCAATAACAGTGCCACTGAAAGCGCCGACTTCAACAACGCCTCCCTGGTACTGTACGGGGCCGCGAGCACGCTCACCTACAGCAATCTGAATGCCTCATGGGACAATGGATTTCAAAACCTGACCGCGGGCCAGAATGGGGTTGTCGATACCCTGGTCGGCAACATTTCCGTGCGCAACAGCCTGACACTGGGCACGGGCGGAATCACCTCTGCCTCCTACATCTATGTGACCGGCTCTGGCGACGTGCTGTTTTTCGACCCTGCCTCCACCTTGACGCTCAGCACCCTGCTCATCGGCAACCGGTCCGGAGGCAGCGTCAACCTGCCCACCCTGACGACAGGCTACAATGCCAGGATTGAAGTGGGCGGAGGCCAATCGACCGTAAACCAGACCGGCCCGGTGACCGCGACCCAGTTTACGATCGGCTGCGCCGACGGCTCCAACCCGGTCCCCTCGTGCACGCATAACACCAATGGTTTTGCTCTGACCGTAAACGGCAACATGTGGATGGGAGTTGCCGGCGATACAGGCACCAAGACACTCAACACTGGCGCCAGCACTATCAGCGTCAAGGGCAATTTCGAAATCAGATCGGCCCAGTGCGCCTTCAACGCCGGCACCTCAACCGTCATACTGAACGGCATCACCGACCAGTCAGTGACCACCAGCAACAAGACTTTCAACCACCTGACCATCAACAACACCGGTGCGGCCGGCAGTGACGACATCATTATCAGCGGCACGCTGGATGTAAACGGCACGCTCACCATCACCGATGGCGATCTCGACATCAGCACCAATAACCCTGCTGTAAATACCGCCGGCAATGTGACGATCGGAGCCAGCGGCTCCATCGACACCAGCGCCCGCACCGCCAGCTGGACCTTTGACGGCACCAGCCTTCTGACCGACAGCTCCGCCACCGGCCCACAGCAACTGGGCAACGTGGTGCGCAGCTCGACTAGCCTCACGCTGGGAAGCTCGGCAAAAATGAAGAGCTTCACCAACAACGCCGCCGGCGCCATGAACCTTGGCGCCAGCGGCTACACCCTGGAGCTTACCGGCACTGGCACACCGCTTGCTAACAGCGGCACCTTCACCGCCGGCACCTCCACGGTGAAGTACACCGGCACGAGCACCGCCACCAACATCGCCACCGTGGCATACAGCAGCCTGGAGCTGGCCCCGGCCGCGGCCACCATCTATTCGCTTACCGGCAACCTGACCGGCGCCAATGCGCTCACCAGCAGCCTGACCATTGGCGCCGATGCCACGCTCACCACCACCGCAAGTAGCTACAACCTGGCCCTGGCCGGCAACTGGAACAACAGCGGCGCCTTTACCGCCAACAACGGCACGGTCACCCTGAATGGCACCGATCAGAGCCTCGCTGGCTCGACCACCTTCAACAACCTGACCAAGACCACCGCCGCCGGCACCCTGACCTTTGCGACCGGCGCCACCACCACGGTGAGCGGCACCGCCACCTTGCAAGGCGCCTCGGGGCAGTTGCTGAGCCTGCGGTCCTCGGCCCCGGGCACAAAGTGGTATTTCACCCTGCCGCTCGGCGCGAACAAGGACGACATCGACTTCGTGGATGTGCAGGATTCTGATGCCTCTGGCTCGGATGCGTCGCTGAAGCCCATCAACCCCGGCAATTCCACGGACAGTGGCAATACCATCGCCTGGTTCGACACCGCTCCCGTCGGCGGCTACACCACGGACAACGTCATCCCCCAGGCCCAGGTCAGCCAGGCCACGGACGGCTCCGGCCTCATCACCATCTCCTGGAAGGGACGCGACAATGAAAGCAACAGCGTCACCCTCAAAACCTTCCAGTATTCGGTCAACAACGGCTCGTCCTGGTCAGCTCCGACCAATGGCGATGGCTCGGCATCCCTTTCTGCCACTTGGAGCAACAACGGTGGGGCCGGCTGGTCGACCGCCACCACCTTCGGCGCCGCCACCGCCCACAGCTTCACCTTCAACACCAGGCACGCCGATGTCACCGGCCTGGATGGGGTGGACCAGTCCGACGTGCAGGTGCGCTTCACCCTGAACGACGGCACGGCCGACAGCGCCTCGCCCACCACCTCGGAATCCTTTCGGGTGGACGACTTGGCGCCCACCGCCACCATCTCCTCGGCCACCTACAACGCCGCCACCGACACCCTGACCATCACCGGCACCAGCTTCGACACCGTGGCAGCACCTGCCACGGATATCAAAGACCTGGTGGACTGGAGCAAGCTGGCCTGGGACATCAACGGCGATAACGCCACCACCGCTGACGTTACCTTCCTGGTGGACGATGTCTCCAGCCTGACGGTGGCCGATGCCACCACTCTGACCCTGGTCTTGGCCTCTGCCAAGGCAACCGCCATTGAAGGCAACGCCGGCTTCAGGGTCGCCGGTGGCAATGACACCTTGGATGTCACCGCCGGCTTCCTCAGGGATGCAGTCGGCAATGCCGCCACCACAGACGCGGCCGCTGACGCGGCCCTGGGCGATATTACCCCGCCTGGCGCCGCAAGTGATCTGGCCAGCGGCACAACCACCGCCAGCTCGGTGCAGCTGACCTGGACGGCGCCCGGCAACGACGCTACGGTGCTGACCGCAGCCAGCTACGACATCCGCTATGCGACCAGCAACATCACGAACGACACCGACTTCAGCAACGCCTCCCCGGCAACCGGTGAGCCCGCTCCCAGCGTGGCGGGCACCGGGGAATCATTCACGGTCACAGGGCTGAGCCCGAACACCCTGTATTACTTTGCCGTCAAGACGACCGACGATTCCACCAACACCAGCACGCTGTCCAATATCGCGAGCACCACCACCGCTGCAGGCGGCAGCACGATGATCCTGCATCCGTCAGGCCTGGCCAGCAACCCCGGCTCCTACGCCACCACCGGGGGGGACTGGGCCGATGTCCTCGACAGCAACGACGGCGATACGACCTATGCCAGCCGATGCTGCACCGGCCCGACTGTCAAGTTCTGGGTGGATATGGATGACCCGACCGGACTTGCAGGCGCCACCCTGAACAGCATCACCTTCCATGCCGCTGTCAGAAACACCAGTTCCGACCACAGCGTCAATCTCGGCTATATGACCGATGGCGCAAGCACCGTATGGTACGGCTCTGCTGTCGTCACGGCGGGGGCAGCGTACACCCTGCTTTCGTCCGCTCCCTATACCACCGACTCGACCGGCGGCGCGTTGGATCTCGCCGACCTGAACAATCTGCAAATTGCCGTGGATCGCATCGGCACCGGCCCCTCGGCCCTGAGAGTGACGGAGATCTATGCGGTCATCGATTACACTCCCGGTGCCAACAACGCCACCGTCGCCGGCGCAGCTGCCGCGGTGGCCAATGGTGACACCGCCATCAGTGTCTCCATGCCCTACACCGATGACGCCAACGCCGATAACACCTACACGGTGCAGTACAAGCTGAGCTCCTCCGGCACCTGGCTGGACTGGGGCACCAACCCCAAGGCCCATACCGCGAGTCCGTATGCCACCACCATCACGGGCTTGACCCCAGGGGAGACCTACGACGTCCGGCTCACCTACAACGACGCCGACGGCGTCACCGGCACCAACCCGCAAACCGTGTCGAACATCGCCCTCCCGATCCGGAGCGTCAGCCTCACCACCGCCGCGCAAGGGGTAGCGGAAGACGCCGGCACGGTTACGGTCACGGCCACCCTCTCTGCCACCAGCGGCGCCACGGTGACCGTGCCCTTCACCGTAGCCGGCACAGCCACGGGCGGCGGCACGGACCACAACCTGGCCAATGGCAGCATTACAGTCACGGCCGGTCAGTTGACCGGGACCACCAGCTTTGCGGTCACCAACGACACCCTGGACGAGAACGACGAAACCGTGGTCGTCACCATGGGCTCGCCCACCAATGCCAGCGCGGCATCGCCTACCGTGCACACCGTGACCATCACCGACAACGATGCCACACCGACGGTGAGCTTCACCACCGCCTCCCAAGCCACGGCCGGCGAATCCGGCACCGCCACCATCACCGCCCAGCTCTCCGCCGCCAGCGGGCTTGCCGTCACCGTGCCCTTCACCGTGAACGGCGCCAGCACCGCCACCGGTGGCGGCACCGACTATTCGATCTCCGCCAGCCCCGTCACCATCAGCCCCGGTGCCACCACCGCTACGATCACCGTGACCGTGGCTGCGGATACCCTGGACGAGAGCAACGAGACCGTGGTCGTCGATATGGGCACCCCGACCAATGCCACGGCCAGCGGTACCACCAGCCACACGGTCACCATCACCGACGATGACGAGCCGCCGGCGGTAAGCTTTGCCAGCGCCTCCCAGGGGGTGGGCGAAGGGGCTGGCACGGCGACGGTGGCTGCCAGCCTTACCGCCCTGAGCGGCAAGACGGTCACGGTGCCCTTCACCGTGGGCGGCACCGCCACCGGTGGCGGCATCGACCACAATCTGGCCAACGGCACCATCACCATCACCGCGGGCCAGCTCACCGGCTCGACACAGTTCACGGTCACGGACGACCCGGACGTGGAGGGGAACGAGACCGTGACCCTCACCATGGGCAGCCCGACCAACGCCACCCCGGGTGCCACCACCGTCCACACCGTGACCATCACCGACAACGATGGGGTCCCCGACACCACGCCGCCCGCCGCCATCACCGACCTGACCGCCAGCGCCACCGGGCCGGACTGGGTGGCCCTGACCTGGACCGCCCCCGGGGACGATAACAACGATCCCGGAACCGCCACCACCTACGACGTCCGTTTCGCCAAGGCGGCGATCACCGCCGGCACCTGGGCCGCGGCCACCCCGGTGGCCGCGGTACCCGGCCCGGCGCTCCGGGGCACCACCGAGCACCTCACCGTGTTCGGCCTGGAATCCAATACCATCTACCACTTTGCGGTGAAGACGGCGGACGAGGTCCCCAACCTCTCCGGGCTGTCCAACAGCCCCAGCGGCAAGACCAGCCTGCTGGACCGCTGGAACATGGTCTCCTGCCCGCTCATCCCATCCCCCGCTGACACCGCCTCGGTGTTCGGGGACGATGCCAACCTGAACTGGATGTTCTACTGGACCTCCACCTGGGACGAGGTGCAGCCGGCGCCGGAGGAGTTTGGCTACTATTCCGACGTGATCGGCGGCACCGCCAATGCCCAGGCGACCGTGGTCCAGCCCGGTCTGGGGCTCTTTGTCTGGGCCAGCGGGCTGACCAGTCTCACCGACGCCGCGGGCGCCGCCAACACCAGCCCGTCCACCACCATCGCGCTGCAGGCTGGCTACAACCTGGTCGGCAACCCGTACGACGCCATGGTGGCCTTGAGCTCCTGCAGCGTCACCTACGGATCGACCGTGAGCTACAGCACTGCCGTGACCAACGGCTGGATCGGCAACGCCCTCTACATCTGGGACGGCTCCACCTATGTCTCGGCCTCCTGGGCGCAGGCGGTGCTGGAGCCATGGAAGGCGTACTGGCTCTTCTCCTACCACGCCCTCGACCTGACGGTTTACAAGCCTTAGAGGAGGATGGTCCGCCATGGGAAGGTCATTCCGGGCATTGATCCTGATCCTGATCCTGCTGCCCTGGCTCCTGGCCACCGGCGCCCTGGCCAATCCGCTCCAGGCCGCCAAGATGCGGGCCGCGGCCAGCCGGCCGGCGGCCGCCACCGTTGCCGCCGAGTGGCGACTCACCCTCATGGTCTCCAGCGGCGCCGCCCTGTACGACTACTGCATTCTGGGCGTCAAGTCCGGGGCCACCGACGCCCAGGACTTCGCCTGGGACGTGCCGGCCATGCTGAGCAGCATGAACAGCGCCCGCCTCTTTCTCTACGCACCGCATCCCGAGTGGCAGGGGGTCTTCTCGTCCTTCCGTGAGGACATCAAGGCGCCAGCCTCGGTCGTGGAATGGACCGTGGAGGTGTCCGGCAACATCAGCGGGCCGCTTCTTCTGGAATGGCCGGATCTGGGCAACCTCCCGGATCTCCAGGCAACCCTGGTGGATGTGGCCGACAACAACCGCGAGCATGACATGCGGGCCCAGCCCTCCCTGACGTTCCCCTACGATTCCCAGGGGCCGCGGCAGTTCAAGATCCGGATGGCCAGCCCTGCCCCACCGCCCCAGGACACCCTCCACTGTGCCTTCCGGAACGACCAGGCGACTGTGCTCTACTGGGACCAGCTGGCGGGGGGAGACACCGTGGCCGGCTATCTGGTCTTCCGCAAGATCGGCGAGGGGTCCTACACGCGGCTGACCAGAAAGCTCGTCAAGAAGAGGTATTTCCTCGATCGCCTCGCCGCCTTGCCAGCCGCCGCTCGCACCGGCCCGCTCACCTACTGCGTCTTGGCGATCAGCCGCAGCGGCGAGCTTGCCGATCACACCAACGAGCTGACCACCCCAGTGCCGTAAGGGTGCCAGCCGTCAGGGTTACGGCTGGGCCGTGGCACCCGAGCCTTGGGGAGACGGCATGGACGGGAGGGGGAGGACAAGAAGAGCCTGGCGCATGCGGTCCGACGGCAGGTGCTCGAATCGGACCTGGTTGGGAGGGGGACCAGGGAAGAGGAGGCCGGGCTACAGGAGCTCCAGGTAGGTGTAGCGCTTCAGGCCCCGCTCGTACTCGGCCAGGAGCCGCATGGCCTCGTTGGGCTTCAGGCGGTCCTCCTTGATGGCCCGGTCGAACTGGGCTTTCATGGCGCGGGCCAGCTCGGTGCCGGAGTACTGGACCATCTTGAGCACCTGGTGCATGGTGGTGCCCGGGATGGTCTCCTCGATGTAGTACCCGGAGTCCTCATCCGGGTCCAGGAAGACGTGGGCCTCGTTGACCCGGCCGAAGAGGTTGTGGAGGTCGCCCATGATGTCCTGGTAGGCACCGGTCAGGAAGATGCCCAGGTAGTATGACCGGCCGTTCATGGCATGGAGCGGCAGGGTGGGCTTGCCCTCCTCGTAGAGATCGATGAAGCGGGACACCCGGCCGTCCGAATCGCAGGTGATGTCCACCAGGGTGCCCCGCCGGGTCGGCTCCTCGTCCAGGCGGTGCAGGGGCATGATCGGGAAGAGCTGGCCGATGCCCCAGTGGTCCAGCAGGGACTGGAAGACCGAGAAGTTGCAGATGTACTGGTCGGACAGATCGTTCTCCAGATCCACCAGCTCGTCCGGGGTGTAGTCGGCATCCCGGAAGGCGGCCCGCACCCGGCGGCCGATCTCCCAGGCCAGGGTCTCCACGGCTGCCTTCACCTCCAGATCGATGAGGCCGAGGTTGAAGTGGCTTTGCACCTCGTCCTTGAGGTGCTGGGCGTCGTGGAGCGCCTCCAGGGGGTGGTGGGGGTTGATGTGCGTGAGGGTATGCCAGGCCTCGTCCACCAGCTTGTGCTCCACCGGCGGCTTGTCCACCACCGCCTCGTCCGGCAGCTTCTGGATGTGGCCGAAGGCCTCCACCACCAGCACCGTGTGATGGGCCACCACCGCCCGGCCGCTCTCGGTGACCACCACCGGATGGGGCACCTTCTCCGCGTCGCAGACGTCCATGATGTTGTACACCACGTCCCGGGCGTACTCGTTCAGGGAGTAGTTGATAGAGGACGAGTAGACGGTGCGGCTGCCGTCGTAGTCCACACCCAGGCCACCCCCCACGTCGAGAAAATCCAGGCGGTGGCCGTTCTTCACCAGCTTGGCATAGAACATCGCCGCCTCCCGGACCGCCTTCTTGATGGCCATGATCTCCGGGATCTGGGAGCCGATGTGGAAGTGCACCAGCCGCAGGCAGTCCGCCAGGCCGGCGGCCTTGAGCATGGCCGAGGCCTGCAGGATCTCCCGGGTGGTGAGCCCGAACTTGGCGTTCTCGCCGGCGCTCTCCGCCCACAGGCCCCGGCCTCTGGCCTGCAGGCGCACCCGCACCCCAAGCATCGGGGTCACCCCCAGGGGCTCCGCCAGCCGGATGATGCGCTCCATCTCCTCGATCTTCTCTGCCACCAGGATGATGCGCTTGCCCAGCCGGACGCCCAGGAGGGCGGTCCGGATGAAGTGGTCATCCTTGTAGCCGTTGCAGACGATGAGGGCCTCCGGATCATCGTGGACGGCCAGGGCGGCATAGAGCTCCGGCTTCGAGCCCACCTCCAGGCCGTAGTGAAAGGGTCGGCCGGCATCCAGGACCTCTTCCACCACCTCCCGGAGCTGGTTGACCTTGATGGGATAGACCCCCTGGAAGCGGGAGCCGTAGCCCAGCTCCTGGATCGCCTCCTGGAAAGCGGTGTGGATCCGCTCCACCCGGTTGCGCAGCAGATCCTGGAAGCGGATCAGCATCGGGAAGTGCAGCCCCCGCTCCAGGGCCTCGTCGATGACGTCCAGGAGGGGAATGGTGCCGCCCCCTTCCTTGAGAGGCCGCACCACCACCCGGCCCTGGGCGTCGATGTCGAAATAGCGCAGCCCCCAGCGCTCGATGCCGTACAGCTCGCGGCTGTCGTCGATGGTCCAGGCTGCGTCGGTATCGCTGGTCACCCGGTCATCCTCCTGGCCGTGCCGGCCTCCGGCCGCGTACGGCAGCCGGATCAGAATCATGGCGCAAGCGGCTGGTCGAGCCTCCGCCCGTGCGGCCAAAACAAAAAAAGATACCGGATCCGGCGCCGTTTGCAACGCCGATGCCGATCTGCCCCGGACGCCATGGCTGGCACCGGTACCTCCGTCGCCCGACTCCCACAGCTCTCATCGCTGCCATAAATCCCATGAGGCCTTGGGAGCCACAGGACCCATGGGACGGAATCCAGAGCCCTTGGCAAGCTCGGGGAGACGGCCGCCACCCCTGGCCGGCACTGGCTTTCGGCTTCTGGCCGCCCAGGCATTCGTGCTATAGTGAGGGGTGGCCATGGCGCCACCCGTCTTCTCATCCTTTGGAGGCATCTCCATGTCCGAGGACCGACGTCCGGACCGGGTCACGGTGGATATCCATGAAGGCTTCTATTTCAACCACCGCCTGGGGCTGCCGACGGTGGTCCGGGAGTACGAGCGGATCGAGACCATCTTCCGGGACCTCCAGTACATGGCCTGCATCACTGTCCAGGTGGACCAGCTGCACAAGGTGGAGTACCGGTACGGCTCCATCGTCTACAACAGCCTGCTCACCACGGTCACCGACCTCCTGAAGGAGCTGAAGACCAAGGCCTTCCGGGGCGAGGACATCTTTGTCGTCGATCTCTTTGACGTGGACACCTTCGTCCTCTTCCTGTCGGCGCCCCGGGAGACCCGCACCCATCTCCTCAACCACCTGGAGACCATTGCCGAGCGGCTGCGGGTCGGCCTGGAGGAGGCCTCGGCCCGGCTCTTCTACCCCTACCTCAAGGAGTTCTTCACCCCCACCATCGGCTATGCCCTGGTCATCCACAACCCCATGCTGTCGCCCATGCGGCTCATCATGCAGCTGGTGGCCTCCGCCAAGTCCATGGGCGAGTTTCTGGCCGCCAAGCAAGGGTACCGCAGCAAATACACCCTGCAGAAGATCATCATCGAGCAGGAGATCCAGACCGTCTTCCAGCCCATCGTCGACCTGACCTCCTTCGAGGTCCTGGGCTATGAGGCCCTGTCCCGGGGGCCCGAGGGCACCGAGTTCACCAACCCCCAGCGGCTGTTCAGCCTGGCCGCCAAGTCCGGCCTCTCCTTCGAGCTGGACCGGCTGTGCCGCAAGAAGGCCTTCGAGCGGATCCGCCATCTGGCCACCGACAAGAAGATCTTCGTCAATACCCTGACCATGACCATCCACGACCCCGAGTTCCGGGGGGTCTATCTCAAGGAGCTCCTGGAGGACCTCCGGATCAAGCCGGAGAACGTGGTCTTCGAGATCAGCGAGACCCTGGCCATCGACAACTACGAGCTCTTCCGGGAGGCCCTCCGGGACTACACCGATATCGGTATCGTCCACGCCGACGATGACCTCGGCACCGGCTACGCCCACCTGGAGCGGATCATGGAGCTGTCCCCCGGCTACATGAAGGTGGACCTGTCCTTCGTGCGCGGCATCGAGCAGAGCTTCATCAAGCAGGAGATCATGCGCGCCATGCTCAACCTGGCCAAGGGCATCGGCTCGATGGTGATCGCCGAGGGCGTCGAGACCCCGGAGGAGCTGGACAAGCTCCGGCGGATGGGGGTGCGCTACGGCCAGGGCTATCTCTTTGCCCGCCCCAGCGAACAGCTGCCCGTGGTCAACGCCGTGCTCTGAGGCCGGCCTCAGCCCCGCCAATCCCGGGCCCGGGCCACGATCCAACCGGCCCAGCCCGGCAGACCGATGCTGTGCACATGGGTGTAGAGGGCCAAAACATTGCCCTGCATCACCCCATCCCGGCCATCCACGAAGCCCACCCCCCGCTCCACCCGGCAGGCCAGCATCTCCGGGCTGCCCTGCCAGTCCATGACCTGGCTGTAGCGGAACTCGTGACCCCGGATGCGAGTGCCCACGGGATAGAAGGGATTCGGCTCGTCCACCACCATCTCGGTGTAGCCATGGGCCTGGGGCCGGCGCTGGAGGGTGAAGCGTACCGGCAGGACGCCGGCCATGGGGAAGGTTTCTCCGGACACGGTCAGGGACTGGCCCAGGTACATCAGGCCGCCGCACTCAGCGTACACCGGCAGGCCGGCCAGGGCCGCCTGCCGGAAGGAGTCCCGGAACGAGACATTGGCGGCCAGCGTGGCGGCCTGGGTCTCGGGAAAGCCGCCACCGATGTAGAGGGCATCCAGCTCCGGCAGGGCCTGGTCGGCCAGGGCCGAGATCGGCACCAGGATCGCCCCCTGCGCCGCCAGGGCCTCCAGATTCTCGGGGTAGTAGAACTGGAAGGCGGCATCCCGGACGACGCCGATCCGCACCCGGCGGCCGACCACCGGCGGGGCAGCGGCAGGCGCGGCCGGCATGGCGCTGGCCACCGCCGGCATGCCGGCCCAGATCCGCTCCAGATCGCAGGAGCTGGCCATGAGAGCGGCCAGCTGGCTCACCACCTGGCCGGCCGCCCCGTGCTCGGGGGTGGGGGTGAGCCCCAGGTGGCGCATGGGCACGGCGTCCTCGTCCTGGCG
Organism: Thermodesulfobacteriota bacterium; assembly: GCA_040755095.1. NCBI lineage: Bacteria > Pseudomonadati > Thermodesulfobacteriota > Thermodesulfobacteriota bacterium. The sequence continues at coordinate 722 of JBFMBH010000049.1, read as the reverse complement.
CGGCACCGCTCCCAGGACTGGCAGACCGGTGAAGTACTCCACCGCCTCCCGCACCACCTTCTCATGCCGGGGCCGGGCGATCTGGTTCAGGATCACCCCTTGGATGACCAGATCCTGGTCCATATGCCGGCAGCCCAGGACCATGGCCGCTACGGTGCGGGTGGCCTTGGTGCAGTCCACCACCAGGAGCACCGGCACCCCCAGGAGGCGGGCCAGCTCGGCCGAGCTGTAGGTGCCGGTCAGGGTGACGCCGTCGAAGAGACCGCGGTTGCCCTCGATGAGAGCCAGCTCCGCCTGCCGGGCATGCCGGTGGAAGGAGGTGAGCAGGGCGTTGGTCTCCATGAGGAAGGGGTCGAGGTTGTAGCACGGGTGCGCAGCGGCGAGCCCCAGCCAGCCGGCATCGATGTAGTCCGGCCCCTTCTTGAAAGGCACCACCTGCCGGCCTTGGGCCCGGAAGGCCGCCGCCAGCCCCACCGCCACGATGCTCTTGCCGGATCCGCCCTTGAGGGCCGCCACCAGGGCGCCCCGGAGGGGGATCTTGGCCGGTACCGCTGCAAGGGGAGTGGGATTGGCCATGGCTGTCTCCTGGACAGGGAGGGGGGACGGGGATCGGCAGAAGGCCCTGGCTCGATATACGGCCTGGTGGGGCTTCTTGTCAACGGCCGGCCGCCACTGTGGCCCTGCAATCCAGCGCCGCATGGGCGAGGCGTGCCTCGCCCGTA
>JBFMBH010000048.1 GCA_040755095.1 Thermodesulfobacteriota bacterium | reverse complement strand
CTGATGCATGGTGATCCGGCCCGCCGTCATGGCCCGCTCTGGCTGCGGGCCGGCAGGAAGAGACCTGCTCTTCAGCTGATCAGCCGCCGGCGCAGGCCCACCAGTCCGAGGAGACCCGAGCCCAGAAGCCAGACCGCCCCGGGTAGAGGCACACACTGATGCCAGATCTGGCCGTTGGCGATGAGGACATTCCCCCCCCGCACGTCCACCGACACCCATTCCGGGTTGTAGTGGATGGGAAGCCAGTACAGGCCGCTGTCGAAGTGGCCGCCATTGCCCATCAGCTCCCAGGGATGCAGCCGTTCGATATACTGCTCGGCGTCATAGCCCTGACCAGGAATCGGCGGTCCCTGCTGCCCCACCCAGCCGCCGTTGGTCCAGTTGATGGTCACGCCCACCTGGACGGGCATGTTCGGATCGATGGGGCTCCAGTCAAACTGGATCTGCACCCACTTGCCCCCGATCCGGTACGGATCGTTCCACCACCACTCGTTCCACCAGGGCAGGGCCACCTGATCGAGCGCCATTCCCTCCAGTTGCTGCGGGTACATGTACCAGGAGTTGTTGAAGCCGTCGTTCTGATCCCGGTCCCACTGCGCCTGGGTCGGACTCACCAGTTCCAGCTGAAAACGGCCCTCCCGCACCTCGAAGGCCGCGCTGGTCGGCGGGCACAGCAGCGGCAGCACGAGCATGCCGCAAGCCAAGACGACCATCCATCCTTTTTCGCGCATCATCATCCCTCCATATTCACCGTATTCATCTTCGAGAGCATCCTTCCCCGCACCGGTATGCCAGCCCCCGACCGGCCAGTGCCACCGCGCCGGGGGCACGATCGGCAGAATTTCCGAACCGTGGTCATGATCGCCTCCCTCCCCTTGAGGATGGGTTAGCAAAAGGCCAAAGCCGGTGTCAACGGGAAAAGGGCTACGGTGTGGTTGGCACCGAGGAAGGAGCGTCCCCAGTCAGACGAGGAAGAGCTCACCGGCCAGAAGGGGCGGCCGCTTAGCTGTGCCCAGACCTCGGCCGCGGTGGCGGCTCCCGGCCCCATCGCTCCAGGCGGTCTGCCAACGTGCTGATCGCGCCCAGGGGCAGCACGGTGATCCGTTCGTGAACCGGATAGCTCTCGGCCCCTGGATAGACCACCCACAGATGCTCCAGGTTGAGGTCGCTGAGAGCGACGTGCATGGAACGGCTCACCCGGGGCGCCTCGTCGAACTTGCCTTCGATGCCGAACCGCTTGCCGCGGCTGAACAGCAGGAGGTCAAGCTCGGCGCCGCTGTAACTCCCCCAGAAGTAGGCCTCATCCGGGCGGAGGATGGCCATGGCCTGTTCCAGGGCAAAACCCTCCCAGGAGGCGCCGAGCCGGGGATGCCCCAGGAGATCGTGCAGGCTGTCCACATGGAACAGTCGATGCAGCAGGCCGGAATCGCGGAGATAGACCTTGGGGGCCTTCACTTGGCGCTTCTTGAGGTTTTCGTGCCATGGTAGCAGCTGGCGGACCATGTAGGTTCCGGACAGGATGTCGAGATAATGGCGCACGGTCTTGTCGCTCATGCCCATGGAGCGCCCGAGCTCCGAGGCATTCCACGTCTGGCCGTGGAGATGAGCCAGCATGGTCCAGAAGCGGCGCATGGCCACAGGCGGGATGGTGAGCCCGAGCTGCGGGATGTCCCGCTCCAAGAAGGTGCGGATGAACCCTTCCCGCCAGGCCAGGCTGTCCTCGTCGGACGCAGCCAGAAAGGAGCGGGGCAGGCCGCCGCGCAGCCAGAGCCGTTCGGTCTCCCCGGGAGGAATCTCGGTGAGATCGAAGCCGGCGAGATCCACAAACTCCACTCGGCCGGCCAGGGTTTCCGAGACATTCTTCACGATCTGCGGCGAGGCGCTGCCGCACAGGAGATAGCGGTTGCGATGCCCGGGACGATCCACCAGCACCCGCAACAGGTTGAACAGCTCCGGCAGCAACTGGACCTCGTCGAGCACGACCAGACCGTCCATCGAGGTGAGCAGAAGCTCCGGATTTTGCAGCCGCTGGCGATCCGACGGGGCTTCCAGGTCAAGGTAGTGCCCCGAACGGGCACTGGCGATCTGGCGCGCCAAGGTGGTCTTGCCGCACTGGCGCGGGCCGAGGAGGGCGGTGATCGGGGATCGCCCCAGAGCCCTGGTGATGGCGGCGACGGGAACAGGCCTGGGAAGCATGGCTCCATGCTATCCTTGAAAATTCGAACTTTCAATCCGAATTTTCAAGGATAGCAGGGGGTATGGTCAGGCCCGGAAGAGCTCTCCCGCCGCCAGGCAGTCGGCCAGCTCCCGGTAGAGGTCGACAAGGACGGCTCGGCTTGGCTCAGGGCCTGCAGCTCTCAGAAGCCGCCGGGCCAGGGGACCCCGGCGCAGCATCCGCGCCACGGTTCCCCGGTAGGGCTCTGGTGGAACGGCGAGGGCCAGCATCTCCCCCCAGACCTCGGCCGCGGTGACAGCGCCGGTGCCGGTGCACCCCAGGAGGTCCAGATAGTCACGATCCCGGATCACCAGGCCGTCTGCCTCATCCACCGCCTGGTGGAAAAGCCGGGCCAGGGACTCGGTGGGCATGGCCGCCTGGCTGGCCCAGTCCGACCAGCGCTCCGCCACCAGGGCCCGCAGGACCGCGACGATGGCCACGGCGATGCTGACATCGGCCAGAGGGCATTCCTGGATATCCAGGACCCGCACCTCCAGGGCGCTGCGCTCGAAACGGGCAATCACCCCCCGGGAGTTGAGCCACTCGTGCTGGAGGAGACCTGCGGGATCAAAGGGCCGGATCTGCCGGTAGGTGGCCGCCAGGATCTCGGCTTCGTAGGCCGCCTGGGAGTAAACCGGCTCCGGCACGACCTGGCCGATGATGGCCGGGATCCGGCGCTGGTTCTCCCGGTAGAAGCCCAGGCGGCTGTCCAGCCGGCCGGCGGGCCGGCCTTCCACAAAGGGGGAGCTGGCGGCCAGGGCGGGCATGAGGGGCAACAGCAGCCTTAACCCCGCATGGAGACGGGCGAATTCGGTGTCGCCCTGGAAGGCGAGGTTGAGGTGCACGCTCTGGAGGTTGCCCCAGCCATGGCCCTGGCAGCCGAAGATCCGGTGGTAGGCCCGGTAGATCTCCTGCTGGCCGTGGGGCCAGAGCCTGGTCTCCCGGACCGGATCCATCCACGGGTGCATCCCCGAGGGCAGGAGGCGCCCCCCCAGGGCCGCGGCCTGGCCGGCCAGGGCCCGGACCTCGGCCTGCAGCCCTTCTTCCAGACCGGCCAGCTCAGGCACCGGCTCGCGGTTCTTGATCTCCACCACATGGAGGGCCAGCTCGTTGGACCAGGCGAAGGCCCCCCGCTCCACCTCGTCGGCGACCTCGGCCCCGGCCGCGGCGGCCAGGAGCTGGTCCACCTTGGGCAGCACCGCCAGGCTGCCGGCGTCCACCAGCATATACTCCAGCTCCAGGCCGAAGCCGGCAAAAAGCCCCGGCCCCTTCATGCCCAGCTCCACTGGCCCCGCTTCCGGGCCTCGATCCGGCGGAGCATCACCCGCATGATCCGGAGGTACAGCTCCTCCTTGAGGGCCGCATCCTCGATGCCGGCATCGATGTTGGGGTTGTCGTTGACCTCGATGACCACGAAGCGGCCGTCCCGCTCCTTGAGGTCGACGCCGTACAGGCCGTCGCCCACCAGGTTGGCGGCCCGGAGGGCGGTGCGGATGAGCTCGCCCGGCGCGTGCTCCACCGGCAGGGTCTGGGATTCGCCGTCCGCAGTCTTTCTGCCGGCGCTGTCCCGCTTGATGATCTGCCAGTGCTTCTTGGCCATGAAGTACTTGCAGACGTAAAGCGGCTGGCGGTCGAAGATCCCCACCCGCCAGTCGAAGGGGGTGGGCACGAACTCCTGGGCGATGATGAGGTCGGACTTGTCCAGGAGTCTGGGCACCAGCTGGCCGAGGTCCGCGGCCGACTCCACCTTCACCACCCCCTGGGAGAAGGAGCTGTCCGGCTTCTTGAGCACGCAGGGCAGACCCAGCTCGGGGACGATGGCCTCGGCGTTGTCCCGGTGGACGATGAGGGTGCGGGGCACCGGCACCTTGTGGCGGGTGAGGACTTCGGCCAGGAAGACCTTGTTGGTGCACTTCAGGATCGACTCCGGATCGTCCACCACCACCAGGCCCTCGGCAGCGGCGCGCCGGGCGAAGCGGTAGGTATGGTGGTTGACGCTGGTGGTCTCCCGGATGAACAGGGCGTCGAACTCGGCCAGCCGGCCATAGTCCTCCTTGCGGATGGACTCCACCGCCAGCCCCAACAGCTCGGCCGCCCTGGTGAAGCGCTGGATGGCCCGGTGGTTGGAAGGCGGCTCCCGCTCCGCCGGATCGTGCAGGATGGCCAGATCGAAGCGGGAGCTGGCCCGCCGCCGCACCAGCCGGCGGCGGCCGGAGAAGTAGTCCCGGGCCACCGCCACCGCAAACTCCCAGTGCTCGACCGGGATCTCGCTGGCGGCCACGGCGTTGATGTTGGTCAGATGCCAGCGGCAGGCCCGGGGATCCCGCTGGAACTCGGCCTTGAGGAACGGCGCCTGGAAGAGCTTGAAGAGCTGGCTGCTGAGCGTCTCCAGCCGCTTGTCCGGATGATGGCCGAAGATGATGATGACCTCCCGCTCTGTCCCGGTGGAGCAGCCCAGGCCGGTCTGGATCTCCTCCTCCAGATCCTCGGAGGCGAAGCGCACCATGGTCTGGGACTTGAGGTCCTGAACGGTGGTGATGTCCGGCTGGGGCTTGTGACCCCGGGCCGCGGCCAGGAGCGACACATAGTAGCCGGCGGTCTGGTAGCGGTAGGAACGGCAGAGGTTGAAGACCCGGGCGTTCCTGAGCTCGGCGTAAGCCGGGTCGGTCAGATAGCTCCGGGCCGCCACCACCTCCGCGCCTTCGATGGCCAGCGGCCAGTCCCTGGGCTCATTGACGACGATGAGGGTTGGCATGGGCTTTCGGTTGGATGACCAGGAAGTTGGCGTCGTGGGTGAGGATGCCCAGAAGGATCGCCCCCAGGACCCGCTCGATGCCCACCAGGTAGACCTGGCGGCCGCTCACCGGGTTGGGCAGGAAGGGGTCGGCCACCAGCACGGCCCGCTGGTCGGCATCGTAGCCGCACAGCACCACGAAATGGCCGGCCGGCTCGCCGGCCACATCGGAGTCCTGGCCGCTGCCGGGCACCTCCCGCACCGACCGGTACAGGTAGGTGGCGGACAGGCCGGTGAGGATCGGCACCCCGCGCTTCAGATAGTGGCGCACCAGGGCCGCGGTCAGGTCCTCGAAGCGCAGTTCGCCCCCCAGGGACAGGAACTCCAGATAGGCGCCGGTGGCCTGGGTCAGCCGGGGCTCGCTCCTGGCTGTTGCCTGGGCCGCCAGCTGCCGGGCGAGCCCTGGCCCGCCGGGCACAAACCAGGTGGGGTCGAACATGTGCAGGTTGTAGGTGAAGATCCTGGCCTGGTAGCCCCGCTTGAGGGCGTGGCAGGCCAGGAACACGGCGATGGTGCCGCCGGTGGCCAGACTCGGCACCTCGGCAATGACCTGGGCCAGAGGCACCGGATCCCCGTAGTAGCGGTACAGGGCATGCAGGCAGGTGGGGCCGCAGGTGGCATCATCCGGCTGCGGCAGCATCTCCAGATGCAGGCGGGTCTCCATGGGCGCTCCTGGCCAGGCCTCGATCGGACCGGCCGCCGGTACTTTACCACCCACTGCCCCGGACGCAACCGCCCGCACTGCCGGACACCCACCCCTCCGCCTTTCCGGAGCCATTCCGGAAATCACGACAACCTCTCCGCAGATCCGCACGCGCGCCGGGGGGAGCCCCTGGCGGCTGCGGCCGGAATCCTTTGGCCGCCAAGCGATTTGGGCAGCAGTCGGCCGGCAATTGCTCCCGGCATATCTTTTGCAGCGGCATCACCTGCAGGAAAAAAGGAGCGGCAGCACAAGACGGTGAACGAAGTCGGGAGGGAGGGCAAGACGATGAAGAAACGGTATCGGCCGGGAGCACTGAGCCTTACTCTGGCGCTGCTGGTCGGTCCCCCGGCCCAGGCGGCCACCATCGCCACCTGGGTCGGAGGATCCAGCGGCAATTGGCATGTGGAGGAAAACTGGTCCGGGGGTGAGATCCCCGACGGCCCGGACGACCAGGCGACGATCACCAGCGGCGCCACGGTGGTCGTCCCCCTCAACGCCTCGGTGGAGCGGTTGACGATCGGCCCTGACAACGAGGTTCAAGTGGCCAACAGCCGTGTCCTCTTCCTCCAGGAGGAGAGTGTCGATGCCATGACCGTGGCCAACGATGGCACGATCCGCCTCGCCAGCACCGGCTCCACCACCCATCTCCAGGCCAGTGGCGCCGTCGCCACCCTCACCGGCAACGGCCAGGTGACCCTGGAGGGAGCCAACGCCACCCTGTCGGCCGTCAACGGCTCCTTTGTCAACGACACCTTGCACACCATCCGGGGCAATGGCCGGATCACCGCTCCCGTCGAAAACCGCGGCCTGATCCGGGCTGAAGGCGGCGCCATGACCGTAAACGGAGTGGTCACCAACACCAGCACCATGACCACTGCCGGCGCCGGCAACACCCTGAAGCTCGAGGGTGCCACTGTCACTGGCGGCACTCTGGACGCCGCTGGCGGTAGCATCCAGTTGGCGAATGCCACCGTGGCCGTCCCGGACCGCCTGGCCGGCAACCTGGCGGTCACCAGCAACAGCACCCTGCAGGGACCAGCCCTCCTGGACACCGGCAGCCAAATGACCGTCCAGAACAGCCGAGCCCTCTATCTCAAGGACCACGCCGGTGCCGCACCGGTCGTCACCAACCGGGCCACCATCGCCGTGGACAGCACCGGCTCCACCACCCATGTCCAGGCCAGTGGCGCCGTCGCCACCCTCACCGGCAACGGCGAGGTGGCTTTGAACGGAGCCAGCGCCACCCTTTCTGCCGTCAACGGCTCCTTTGTCAACGACACCTTGCACACCATCCGGGGCAATGGCCAGATCACCGCTCCCGTGGAGAACCGCGGCGTGATCCGGGCCGAGGACGGCACCATGACCGTAAGCGGGGCGGTCACCAACCTTGGCACCATGACCACTGCCGGCGCCGGCAGCACCCTGAAGCTCCAGGGTGCCACCGTCACCGGCGGTACTCTCGACGCCGCTGGCGGCGGCATCCAGATGGCGAACGCCACCGTGGCCGTCCCGGACCGCCTGGCCGGCAGCCTGGCGGTCACCAGCAACAGCACCCTGCAGGGACCCGCCCTCCTGGACACCGGCAGCCAGCTCACCGTGGAGAACAGCCGAGCCCTCTATCTCAAGGACCACGCCGGCGCCGCGCCGGTCGTCACCAACCGGGCCACCATCGCCGTGGACAGCACCGGCTCCACCACCCATCTCCAGGCCAATGGCGCCGTCGCCACCCTCACCGGCAACGGCGAGGTGGCCTTGAACGGCACCAACGCCACCCTCTCTGCCGTCAACGGCTCCTTTGTCAACGACACCTTGCACACCATCCGGGGCAATGGCCAGATCACCGCTCCTGTAGAGAACCGCGGCGTGATCCGAGCCGAGGGCGGCACCATGACCGTGACCGGGGCGGTCACCAACCCTGGCACCATGACCACTGCCGGCTCCGGCAACACCCTGAAGCTCCAGGGTACCACCGTCACTGGCGGCACTCTCGACGCTGCTGGCGGCGGCATCCAGATGAACGGCGCCACCCTGGCCAGCCCGGACCGCCTGGCCGGCAACCTGGCGGTCACCAGCAACAGCACCCTGCAGGGACCAGCCCTCCTGGACACCGGCAGCCAGCTCACCGTGCAGAACAGCCGAACCCTCTATCTCAAGGACCACGCCGGTGCCGCGCCGGTCGTCACCAACCGGGCCACCATCGCCGTGGACAGCACCGGCTCCACCACCCATCTCCAGGCCAATGGCGCCGTCGCCACCTTCACCGGCAACGGCGAGGTGGCTTTGAACGGCGCCAACACCACCCTTTCCGCCGTCAACGGCTCCTTTGTCAACGACACCTTGCACACCATCCGGGGCAATGGCCAGATCACCGCGGCGGTCGAAAATCGGGGCACCATCCGCGCCCAGGGTGGTGGCACCCTGCAAGTCCATGGCAGCATCACCGGCACCGGCCAGCTGGCCGCCGCCGACGGCAGCACCCTGCGCCTCAACACCTCCGCCCAGGCCGGCACCCTGAGCCTGGCCGCCTCGGGCAGCCTGTTTGTGGCCAACAACCAGACCCTGGATCTCAGCAACGATTTCCGCTTCCTGTCCACGGACGAGGGGTCCTGGAACTGGGGGCTCTCCTCCACCCTGCTCCTGTCCGGTGAGGGGGTGGGCCGCCAGTCCCTGGAGATCGGCGGCGCCGATCTGGGCCTGAGCGCTGCCGGCTTCGCCAGCAACTTCGACCTGCCCCACCTTACCTTGAGCGGCGCCGGCACCTATGCCTATCTGGCCGACCGGGTGGACAACGGCAACCGCTCCTCACCCGAGGCGGTGTACGTGGATCAGCTCCTGGTCATGGCCGGCACCACCCTCAATCTCAACGGCCTGTCCATGTACACCTACCTGGGTGGACAGCTGCACGAGGTGATGGCCGGCGAAGGCTCTCTCTTCGGCGGCGGCGCCATCATCAACCGGCCGGTGCCGATTCCTGGCGCCATCTGGCTTCTGGCCAGCGGCCTGGCCGCGCTCGCCGGCGTCCGGCGGCGGGGCTACCCGGCCAACACGACCATCAGCGAGGAGAACGAGGGATGAACACGTGGAAGAAGAGCCTGTTTCTTGGGGTGGCCCTGGCGCCGGCGCTGCTGGCTGGCGCCGGCGCCGAGGCGGCGATGCTGACCTTCAACAGCACCACCCCGGCCAATAACGCCACCACCCGGGCCAGTTGGCTCACGGCGGCCGGCATCAGCAGCCCGGACTATCTGGTGGACTTCGAGACCGGCTTTGCCAACGGCGACAACGTCCACGGGGTGAGCGGTCTGTTCCCCGGTGGCCTGGTCCTGCTGGACAACAGCAACACCGGCCCCAACCCCAGCCCGGCCGTGATCATCCGTTCCGGCGCCGGGTCGATCAACGGCTCCAACCCGGTGGGCGTCTTCGCCGCCACCCACGACGAGGCCGCCTATCTGTGGCTCGATTTCTCCGCCCAGCCGGTGGACTATGTCGCCTTCATGGATATCGACCACGCCGGAACCAGCGGCGTGGCCTTCTTCTCCGGTGGCTCCTCGGCCACCTTCAGCCTGGAGACCACGGGTGGCAGCGGCAACAGCGCCGAGTTCTTCGGGCTCTACCGCAACGATCAGCCGGCCATCGTCGCTCTGCGCCTGGATTCCTCCGGCGACGGCCGCTGGGGGGTGGACAACATCGAGTACGGCCCGGCGCCGGTGCCGCTCCCGGCCGCCCTGCCCCTCCTGGCCAGTGGCCTGGCCGGCCTGGCTGGCCTGCGCCGCTGGCGGCGCCAGGGCTGACCGGCCGGTCCTCGCCCAGCCAGCCTCTCCCAGGCCGGGTCGCCCTCCGGGGCGGCCCGGCCTTTTTCTTGCCCCCTGCCCGCCGTCCGGCGCGGAACGTCCTTGACAGGCAGCCTTGGCGGCCGGTAACTTGGCGACCAGTCGTCCTGCCAAGACAGGAAGCCGGAGTGGTGAAACTGGTAGACGCACGGGACTCAAAATCCCGCGGGCGCAAGCCCATGTCGGTTCGATCCCGACCTCCGGCACCAGGATCCGGGAAAAGGGGTTGCGGGCAGGTCGTCCGCAACCCCTTTTTTGTTCTCGCCCTGCCCGTTGCCGCCGGTAACAGAGCCGCCGGGGGAGGCAGAAGCAGGAACGCCCCGGCCAAGACGCGTTCTGAGGAGAGGCGATGGCGAACCGGATCGGCGAAATCCTCATGCGGCTCGGCTATGTCAAGGACGAGGACATCCAGCGGGCCCTGGCCATCCAGCTGGCTGAGGGTAAACGGCGCCGGCTCGGCGAGATCCTCACCGAGATGTTCCTGGACAAAAAGGCCCTGGTCCACGCCCTGTCCATGCAGGAGACCGGCTATGTCTTCGACACCGGCCTCGACATCGTCAGCCACATCACCCGCCACCGGCTGCGCCAGGCCGACATCCGCAGCATGCTCTGCTCGCTGTCCGCCCGGGGCAACGAGACCTTCCTGGACAAGGTCTCGGACATCCTGGAGAAGATCGCCTCCTTCCTGAACATCTCCAGCTGCCTGTCGGAAAGCCTCTCCCTGGACGATCTTCTGGGCGCGATGATCGCCATGGTCAACGAGACCCTGGGGGCCGAGCGCAGCACCCTCTTCCTCTACGACAAGGAGACCGGCGAGCTGTTCTCCCGGGTGGCCCAGGGCGGCCAGGTAGAGGAGATCCGCTTCCCTGGCGACCTGGGCATCGCCGGCTCGGTCTTCCATACCGGCACCGCGGTGATCATCGACGACGCCTACGCCGACCCCCGTTTCAACCAGGAGGTGGACCGCCAGACCGGCTTTGTCACCAGGAACATCCTCTGCGCGCCGTTGCGCACCAAGACCGGCCAGGTGGTCGGGGTCATCCAGGTCCTCAACAAGGTGCACGGGCCGTTCACCTCCGACGACCTCACCCTCCTGGAGGCCCTGTCGGCCCAGGCCGGCAGCGCCTTGCACAACGCCCAGCTCTTCCAGGAGATCCAGAGGGCCAAGGAGGAGGAGAGCCGGCTCCTGGAGGTCACCACCGCCATCTCCACCGAGCTCAAGCTCCAGCCTCTGCTTCTCAAGATCATGCAGACCGCCACCGACATCCTGCAGGCCGAGCGGAGCACCTTGTTCATGTACGACGAGCGCCGCCACCAGCTGTGGTCCCTGGTGGCCCAGCTCTCCGAGACCCGGGAGATCCGCATCCCCGCCGACCGGGGCATCGCCGGCGAGGTCTTCACCACCGGCGTCTCGGTCAACATCGCCGATGCGTACAGCGATCAGCGCTTCAACCCGGAGGTGGACCGCAAGACCGGCTACCGGACCAGGAACATCCTCTGCGTGCCGGTGGCTACCAAGGAGGGCAAGCCGGTAGGCGTCATCCAGTCCCTCAACAAGAAGGGCGGTCCTTTCACCGGCGTCGACGAGCGCCGCCTGCGGGCCTTCGCGGCCCAGGCCTCCATCGCCATCGAGAACGCCAAGCTCTTCGATGACGTCCTGGCCATGAAGAACTACAACGAAGGCATCCTGGAGAGCATGAGCAACGGCGTCATCACCCTGGACGCCGGAGGTCAGATCGTCAAGGCCAACAGCGCCGCCGCCCGCATCCTCAGGACCACCCCGGCCCAGCTGACCGGGCAGCCGGCCGCCGCCTGGTTTGCCGGCCGGAACAGCTGGGTGCTGGAACGGGTGGCCAAGGTCCTGGCCCAGGGGGAGTCGGACATGAGCTTCGACACCGAGCTGGACCTGGCCGACGGCAAGCCGATCTCCGCGAACCTCACGGTGGTGCCCCTCCGAGGCACCGGCCAGGAAGGCAGCGGCTCGGTGCTGCTCCTTCTGGAGGACATCACCACCGAAAAGCGTCTCAAGTCCACCATGGCCCGCTACATGACCAAGGAGGTGGCGGACAAGCTCATGGAGGGCGGCGAGGCCATTCTGGGCGGCCAGCTCTCCGAGGCCACCATCCTGTTCTCGGACATCCGCGGCTTCACCACCCTGGCGGAGGGCCTGGGCCCGGCCGAGACGGTGTCCATGCTCAACGAGTATTTCACCCTCATGGTGGACATCGTCTTCAGCCACCACGGCATCCTGGACAAGTACATCGGCGACGCCATGCTGGCGGTGTTCGGCGCCCCGTTCGCCACCGGCCAGGATCCGGACAACGCCGTGCAGGCCGCCATCGAGCAGCTGCGCGCCCTGCGGGAGCTCAACCGCCGCCGGGCCGCCAGCCGCCAGCCACCGATCCGCATCGGTGTCGGCATCAACACCGGCGAGGTGCTGTCCGGCAACATCGGCAGCCTCAAGCGCATGGACTACACCGTGGTGGGCGACGGCGTCAATCTGGCCTCCCGCCTGGAGGGGGCCAACAAGTATTACGGCACCAGCATCCTCATCAGCGCCTTCACGCACGGCCAGCTGGTGCGCCCCTACCGCAGCCGCGAGGTGGATCTGATGCGGGTCAAGGGCAAGACCCGGCCGGTGGCGGTCTATGAGATCCTGGACCACCACGACCAGGAATCCTTCCCCTGTCTGGACCAGGTGCTGGAGATCTACCACCAGGGCCTGGCGCACTACCGGAGCCGGGAGTGGCCAACCGGCCTGAAGCTCTTCGAAGACGCCTTGAGCCGCTGCCCGCAGGACGGCCTCAGCCGCATGTATGCCGACCGCTGCCGTCTCTTCCTCGCCCAGCCGCCGCCGGCGGACTGGGACGGGGTGTGGGATATGAAGAGCAAGTAGAGGCGCGGCGGTCGGGGAAGGGTCGATCAGGCCTCGTGCTCCGGTGGCGCCAGCCGGCGCAGCGGTGTCTCCACCGGGGCCAGGACGGGCAGCTCCTCCTGGCGGCCGACACCCATCTCCCGGAAGCGGCGGGCCGCCACCAGCACCCGGCCCTCCAGGGAGCCCACCGCGTCGTTGTGGGCCCGCACCGCCTGCTCCAGGCCTTTGTGCAACCGCTGGAAGTGGCCGGCCAGGGTGAGAAGCCGGTCGTAGAGGGTACGACCCAGGTCGCTGATCGCCTGGGCATGGGCCGCCAGCTGCTCCTGGCGCCAGCCGAAGGCCACTGCCCGCAAGAGGGCGATGAGGGTGGTGGGGGTGGCCAGGATCACCTGCTGGCTGGCACCAGCCTCGATGAGGCTGGGATCCTGCTCCAGGGCGGCGGAGAAGAAGGTTTCACCGGGCAGGAACAGGACCGCCAGCTCCGGTGCCTGGGGGAACTGCTCCCAGTAGGCCTTGGAAGCCAGGCGCTCCAGGTGCTGCCGCACCTGCCGGGCATGGGCGCTCAACAGCTGCCGGCGTCGCTCCTCGTCGGTGGCCTCCACCGCGTCCAGATAGGCGGCCAGGGGCACCTTGGCATCCACCACCACCGAGCGGCCGTTGGGCAGGCGGACCACCATGTCCGGCCGCAGCCGGCCATCGGCCCCCACCGCCTTCTGCTCCACGAAGTCGCAGTGGTCGAGCAGGCCGGCCACCTCCACCACCCGCCGCAGCTGCATCTCCCCCCAACGGCCCCGCACCGAAGGCGCGCGCAGGGCCTTGACCAGGTTGGCGGTCTCCTTCTCCACCCCCTGCTGCACCGCCTGCAGGGTACGGATCTGGGTCTCCAGGCTGGCCTGGGCCGCCACCCGGGTCTGCTCGATCTCCCGCAGCCGCTCGTCCACCCGGGCCAAGGTCTCCTGCACCGGCCGTACCAGCTCGCCGATGGCCTGGCGCCGGCCATCGAGATCCCCCTGCGCCGCGGCCTGCAGGCCCTGGAAGCGGGTGGCCGCCAGCTCCAGGAACGAGGCGTTGTTGGCCCTCAAGGCCGCGGCGGCCAGGGACTGGAACTGATCGGCCAGCCGCGCCTGGGCCTCCTGCAGCAGGGCCAGCTTCTCCGCCTGCTTCTCCCGTTCCGCAGCCAGGCTGGCGGCCAGCCCGGCCGCCCGGGCCTGGAGGCGTGCTGCCTCCTCCTGCCGGCAGGCGATCTCCTCCTGCCGGGCCGCCAGCAGGGCCTCGAGATGCGGCAGACGCCCGGCCTTCTCCTCGGCCTTGGCGCAGGCCAGGGCCTGGGCCTGCACCTCGGCCCGCAGCCGGCCGACCTCGGCTGCGGCCTCGCTGCCGGCTTGCTGGGCTGCCGCCAGCTGGGCCGCCCAGGCCCGCTCGCCGGCCTGCACCCGCCAGCGGCTGTGCCAGAAGATGACCAGCGCCCCCACCACCCCGCCAGCCAGGAAGCCGGCGCCCAGCGGGCCGAGGTCGAAGGTCATGGCTGTCCCCTAGAGGGTTTCCCAGACCGCCTGGTGGTAGACGATCTTCCAGACGCCGGGCCGCTTCTCTTCGAAGATGTCGATGCCCCACAGATAGGCGATCTCTTCCTGGCCGTCGGCACGGCGGCTGCGGACCGTATACTTGGCCGCCACCCAGGCCATGTCGATGCCGATCTGGAACTGCGGCTGGTGCGGCTCGATGGTGCGGGGGCCGACCCCGGCCAGCGCCGCCTGCCAGCCCTGCTGCACGGCCTGGGATCCCACCAGGAGCGGTCCCGAGGGGTGCTGGCAGCGCACGTAGGGCTCAGCGGACCAGACCTGGCCCATGGCGGCCAGATCCCCCTGGGCATAGGCCTCGTAGAAGGCACGGAAGGTCTTCTCCACCGCCTGCGCCCGATCCTGCCGGGCCGCCCGGTCGCCGCAGCCCACCAGCGACACCGCCATTGCCGTCACCACCAGCCAGCGCCATCCCATGGTCGTCTCCTCCCCCGTCATCATCCATCTGATTGTCCGATTCACCCTGGCCGGCACTCCTGGCCAGGCCGCCCCCCAGCTCGCTGCCGCCTGCCCCACCGCCAGGGCCGGCAGGTGGCAGCGGCTACTTCTTGCCGTGCTGCTTGAGCAGCAGGATGTACGGTCCGAACAAGGCCTCGGCATCGGCGATCGCTTTACGGAGCACAATCCCCAGCCGGTCCAAGTGGGCCTCGTTCACCACTACGTTGGCGCTCATGGCCAGGGCCTCCAGGTCATACAGGGTGTGGAAGGCCGGCCCCACCAGGACATAGAGGATGTGGCGCCGGCGGTCCATGGCCAGCTCGGCCATGAAGCTGTGCAGGGGATTGTCGGCCAGGGAAACGCCATCCAGGCCGGTGTGGAGCAGCACCGCCTCGAATCGGGCAAAGCGCATCCGCTCCAGGGCCGCGGCGGAGGAATCCGGCGCCTCGACCTGGTAGCCCAGCTCCTCCAACGTCGAGGTGCACCGCTCCTGGGTCGGCCCGGGAGGGGCCAGGACCAGGGCCCGGGGAATATCCTCCACCGTCTCCTGGTCCATGAGTCCCTGGCCAGCCAGCCAGCCCAGGTCGGGAGGCGCCGGTGGCCGGGGGCGCTCCTGGGCCGGAGCCGCCTGTGCGGCGGCCGGTGATGGCGGCGCCGGCTCCGGCTCCCGGCAGGGCTCCACCGCCGACACCGGCTGGCCGTCCGGCCCCAGGACGATGGCCCGGTGGCACAGGGGGCAGCCCAGCTTGAGGGTCTGCCCCGGGGACAGACGGGCCAGGGCGTCACGGATCTTGGCCAGCTGGGCCTCGTTGAGCTTCAGCTCCTTGCTGCAGTTGGGGCATCGTTCCAGCATGGGTCGCTCCATCCTTCTGTGAAGGGCCTTCTGTCAACCGCCTTCCATGGCCAGGCCCTCGATGACGGTAGTCGCTTCGCCCCGGGAGGCCTTGAGGCGGTCGATGGCCCGGTTGACGACATTGCGGCGGGAACAGTAGCCCATGGCTGTATCCTGGCTGATGCGGCCTTCCTCGAACAGGGCCACGATGTGCTGGTCGAAGGTCTGCATGCCCAGGGCCGAGCCCTGCTCGATGATATCGTAGAAGGTCTTGCCCTCGGTCTCGCCATTGAGGATGACGTCGTTGACCCGGAGGTTCATGCCCATGATCTCCAGGGCCGCCACCCGGCCGCCGCCTTCCTTGGGCAGAAGGCGCTGGCAGACGATCCAGCGCACGGTGTCCGCCAGGCGGTGGCGGATCTGCGGCTGCTCCTCCTGCTCGAACATGCCCAGGATGCGGTTGATGGTCTGGCCGGCATCCACGGTATGCAGGGTGCTCACCACGAGATGGCCGGTCTCGGCGGCGGACAGGCCGATCTCCATGGTCTCCCGGTCCCGCATCTCGCCCACCAGGATCACCTTGGGCGCCTGGCGCAGGGCGGCCCGCAGCCCGGAGGCAAAGGAATCGTAGTCGTTGCCCAGCTCCCGCTGGTTGAAGGTCGCCCTCTTGTGGGGGTGGACGAACTCGATGGGATCCTCGAGGGTGACGACGTGCACCGATTTGACCTCGTTGATCTCGGCCAGAAGCGCCGCCAGGGTTGTAGACTTGCCGGAGCCGGTGGCACCGGTGACCAGCACCAGGCCGTTTTTCTCCTGGGCCATCTTCCGGAAGACCGGCGGCAGATTGAGGCTGTCCAGGGTGGGGATCCGGGTCTCCAGCTTCCGGAGCACCGTGGACAGATGGCCCCGCTGGGAGAAGATGTTCACCCGGAAACGGGCCTTCTTGCCCAGCCAGTAGGACAGGTCACAGGAGCCCCGGCGGACCAGATCGGTGAGCAGCCGGGAGTCGCCGCCCACGAGGTTCAAGGCAAAGACCTCCGCCTGGAAGGGGGTGAGGGCCGCCACTGGCGGCTCCACCGGCACGGCGGTCAGCTGGCCGGAGGTCTCCACCTGCAGGGGCTTGCCCACGGTGACGTTGAGGTCGGAGACATTGCCAAAGGTCTCCAGCATGCAGCTGATCCAGTAGTCGATCTCGGCTCGCTTCACGGCTGCCTCCTAGTCGCGGCCCTTCTTGAGCAGGAGAAAGAGGGTGCCGGGCTGGCGCATCAGGCCCGCCGCCGCCTCGGCATCGGCCCCGCTTCCCCAGAACAGATCCACCCGGCCCGGGCCCTGGATGGCGCCGCCCGTATCCTGGCTCAGCACCAGCCGCGCCAGGGGGACAAAGCCGGCCAGCTGACCGCGCTCGTCCAGGAGGGGCTGGCTGGTGGCCAGCCAGCCTGGCGCACCGCGGGGAAAGAACCGGGCGTCGGTGGCCACCGAGCGGCCAGGGGTGAGGATCTCCCCCAGGCTGCCGGCCGGGCCATCCGCGGCCCAGTCGAAAAAGACATAGGATGGGTTCTCGTTGAGGATCCCGGCGCACTGGTCGGGATGAGCAGCCAGGAAGCGGCGGATGCCCGGCAGGGTTGCCTCCTCCCGGGAGAGAAGCCCGCGCTCGATCAGCACCCGGCCGATGCTCCGGTAGGGATGCCCGTTGGTGGCCTGATAGTGGACCGGCCGCACGCTGCCATCCGCCAGGCGGATGCGGCCGGAGCCCTGGATGGCCAGCACGAAGGCGTCCACGGGATCGGCCAGATAGACCAGCTCCCGGCTGGCCAGGGCGCCAGCCGTGATCTCGGCGCGGCTGAAGTGGGGCACGAAGCGGTCACCCTGGTAGCGGCCGAAACGCAGACAGCTGGCGTCAGCCGGCTGCGGGCAGGGAACAAGGTCCGGAGGCCGGCGGTGCAGGGGATGCAGGAAGGGCGCATCCGGGGCCAGGCGGCCCTCATAGACCGGCTCGAAATAGGCGGTGACCAGGGCGCTTTCGCCCGCAGCCGGCAGGGCGTCGAAGTTTTCCGCCAGCCGCATCGCCAGGTCCTGGGGCGTGGGAGACAGACGAAGCACGGCCAGAAGGGTCAGAAGGGTCTCGGTCAGCCAGGAGGGCGCGACCCAGACATCGCCGAAGGCGAGAAAGCGGTCCGGGGGCAGGCGGGCCAGGTAGCTCAGGCTGCGGTGGATGGCCGGGACCAGCGGGCCGGGGTCGGCATCATCCGCCAGCGCCGGGCCGGCTGCTGCCGGCGGCGGCGCCAGGAGCAGCGCCCCGGCCAGCGCCAGCCCAACGATGAGCCGTCCCCCTCCCAGCCGCTGCTGCAACCCCATCACCGCCATGGACAGGTATGAAGGCGTGTGGTACGGTCGTTCATCGAACGAGTCCTGCCGGGACGTCGGTCGCAGGGGCGCGAAAAGGCTCAAGCCGCCCGCCGAGAAAGCCGATGCATTCGATAGGGAGCACTGGCGCGGCACGCCTTCTGCGGGCGCCGCCCGAGGTCCCAGGGATCAGCCAAGCCAGGGAGGACCAACATGGACATCAACATCCGGGAGATCATCCCATCCGTCGACCGCGGCGAGAAGCTCAAGGTCATCCCCAAGCTGCCGAAGCGGGAACGGCGCAAATCCGGCAAGGACCGGCGGCAATCCGCCGAAGACGCCATCGTCGTCACCCTTTCCACCCGGGTGGAGCGGCGCAGCGGGGTTGACCGCCGCAAGAAGTAGCCCCCTCAGGGGGAGGCCACCAGCAGCGCCGCCAGCTCGCTGACCACCATGGCGTAGCGGTTGGAATGGTTCCAGGCGGTGATGGCCTGGAAGTTGGGATAGCCGGCCACGTAGCGCATGCCGCCGCCCGCCAGCTCCAGGCCGACCACGGTCAGCTGAGCCTCGCCAGGGGGCGCCGGCATCCCCACCGCCTGTGCCGCCTGCACCGTCCGCCAGGGCACCAGCCCCGCCCGCCCCCGCCGGTAGGCCTCTTCCAGACGAGCATCCTTGAGCTCTTCGCCCAGCTCCCAGAAGAGCGGCGCTCCGAAATGCCAGCCGGCCCGGCTCAGGTAGTTGGCGATGCTGGCCAGAACGTCTTCCGGCGACCGCCAGACATCCCGGCGGCCATCGCCGTTGAAATCCACCGCATAGGTCCGGAAGCTGGAGGGGATGAACTGGGTCTGGCCAAAGGCGCCGCCGTACGAGCCCTGGATGCCCCGGGGATCGATGCCGTTGTCCCGGCACAGGACAAGAAAGTCAATGAGCTCCTTGCGGTAGAACTCGCTGCGGCGGGGGTAGGCGGCAAACAGGGTGTTCAGGGTCTGGAAGACGTCGAAGGCCCCCTCGTTGCGGCCATACCGGGTCTCCACGCCCCAGATCGCGACCAGCACCTGCCGCTCCACATGAAAGGCTTCCTCCACCCGATCCAGAAGCTGGCGGTGCCGCTCCAGCATCTGGCGCCCTTCCTCGATGACCGCATCGTTGACCAGCCGGGGCCGGTAGATGTGGTAGGGCTTGGCCTCCCACTGGGTGTCCATGAGCTCCAGCACCCTTTTCCGGATGGTGAGGCCGGCAAAAAGCCGCCCCAGCTCCTCCTGGGCAAAGCCATGCTCGCTGGCCAGCTCCGCAAAGAGCGTCCGGTACCGGGCCTGCCCGGTATCGATGGCCTGGCCGTCCGTGACCAGGTCTGCGGCCTTGCGCCCTTCCACCGCCATGCCTGACCCCAGCCCGGCCAGCAGCACGAACGTTACCAGCCCGCCCACCAGCCCCCTGCGGGACATACACTCCTCCTCGGCCCGGCCGGCCGGCCGTTTGCCCGTCTCGTGGTGATCCCGGCTGCCGGGCGAGCCGCCACCGCGCGTGGCCTGCTTCCCAGCCCCGCGGGCCAAGCCAGTGGCCGGCGGTCGGCCCATGATACCAGATGGGTCCCCGAAAACCAACCGCCCCCGGGCTGGCGCCGGCCTACGACGGCTGGCCCGGCTCCTGCACGAAGATGTCCACCCGGTCGCTGGCGCCGGTCTCATCGATGACCGTGATCTGGTGCCGGCCCGGGGCCAGGCAAGAGCGGGGCGGGGGCTCACCGGCTGCGGTCTCGAAGCGGAGCTGGCCGTCGATGAGCCAGAAGAGGCGACCCCGGCCGCCCAGGCTCTGGAGGCTCAGCTCGGGTTGGGGGGCGGCGCGGCCAGCCGGGCGGATGATCTGGCCGTCACCCAGGCTCGTGATGCGGATCGGCTCCGGGCGGGCCTGGCCGGCGCAGGCCGGGTCCCAGGCCGGCACCAGGGCCTGGCGCCGCTGGTTGGCGGCCAGCCACGGCTCCAGCGGCCGGGGCCAGAGGGCAATCTGCCAAGGCCGGCGGGGGCCGTGGCCGCAATCGGCCCCCACCCGCAGGCCGGTCGTCTCGCTGGTCAGGATGGACAAAGGGCTCGGCTCCAGGTCGCTCATCCCTGCCGGCAGGCCCAGGGTGGGCGGGATCTGGCCGGCCAGGATGAGGGCGGGGCGCCGCACCGGGCACAGCTCCTCCTGGCCGGCTGCCGCCTCCTGCCCCAGGGGCCAGCAGATCGTCCTCGTCTGGACGCTGGCCGGCTGGGGGGGGAAGAGGGCACCCTCGTCCGGCAGCCGCCGGGCGATGGCAAAGAGAAGGGGCGCTGCCGAGGCCAGGCCGTACTGGCCGAGCACCGGGGTGCCATCCGGCCGGCCCAGCCAGACGCCGATGGTGTGGCGGGGCGCCACGCCCACCGCCCACGCATCCCGGAAGCCATAGCTGGTGCCGGTCTTCCAGGCGAGCCGCACCGGGCCCGGCCGCCAGCGCTCCCCGGCCAGGCGGTCCGGAGCCGGGCTCTCCAGGAGGATCTGGCGGATGATGAAGGCCGCGCCAGGGCTCAAGAGCCGGCGCCGGGCCAGGGGCTCGCCGGCGGCGAGGCGCACCTTGCCGGCCAGGCCGTCCATGGCCAGGGCGGTGTAGGCGCCCACCAGCTCCGCCAGCCGTACCCCCACCCCGCCCAGGATCATGGGCAGGTCCGGGCCGCCACCCGCCGGAAAGGTCAAGGTGAGGCCCGCCTCTTCCAGACGGTCGGCAAAGCGGTCCGGGCCATAGGCCTCCAGCACCTGCACTGCCGGCAGGTTGAGGGAGCGCTGCAGGGCCTCCCGCACGCTCACCGGGCCGGAAAAGGTGTCGCCGAAATTGGCCGGCCGGTATGGGCCAAAAAGCCGGGGCGCATCGGCCAGCAGGGACTCGGCGTGGATCAGGCCCTCGTCCAGGGCCAGGCCATAGAGAAAGGGCTTCAAGGTCGAGCCCGGGGAGCGCACCGCCTGCACCATGTCGACGAAGCCGGCGCGCTGGCGGCTGCCGTAGTGGGAGGAGCCCAGGTAGGCCCGGGCCAGGAGGGTATCGTTGTCCACCACCAGCACCGCTGCCGACACCCCCGGGGGCAGACGGCCAACGGTGTCCGCCACCAGGGCCTCGAGGTCTCCCTGCAGCGCCGCATCGATGGCGCTCCGCACCGGCGCCTCCGGCCGGGCCCGGGCCGCCAGGCGCTCGGCCAGGAGGGGGGCGGCCTGCGGCTGGGGAAAGGCTGCCGCCACCACCCGCTCGGCCATGGCCGCCCGCCGTTCCTGGTCCGCAAGCAGCCCCTGGGCGGCGAGGCGGGCGAGGACCTTGTCCCGGGCCGCCTGGGCCGCCCCGGGGTGGCGGTCCGGCCGCAGCCGGGACGGGGCTTGGGGAAGCGCTGCCAGGAGCGCCGCCTCGGCCACGGTCAGCTGTTTGGGCCCTTTGCCGAGATAGGTGTGGCAGGCGGCAGCCACCCCTGCCACCGTGCCGCCGAAGGGGGCGTGGTTGAGGTAGAGGGCCAGGATCCCCTCCTTGTCCAGGTGCCATTCCAGCTGCAGGGCGCGGAAGATCTGCCGGAGCTTGCCGGCCACCGTCCTGGGATGAGGGTCGAGGATGCGGGCCACCTGCATGGTGAGGGTGGAACCGCCGGAGACGATGCGGCCATGGCGCAGCGCCTGGCCGGCCGCCCGGGCCAGCGCCAGGGGGTTCACCCCGGGGTGGGCAAGAAACCAGCGGTCCTCATAGGCGAGGAGGAAGCGCCGGTACAAGGGGGAGACCGCCGGCACCGGCACGGGATAGCGCCAGACCCCCTGGGGGTCGGCAAAGGCCCGCAGGGGCTGGCCGTCCGCGGCCAGCACCAGCCGGGCATAACCGGCCGCCCCTGGCAGCGGCACCGGCCAGAGCCGGTCCGCGGCCAGGAAGCTGACCCAGGGCGCCAGGACAAGGATGGCGGCCAGGGCCAGCCGCGGCCAGCGCCGCCGGCCAGGACGTCCGCTCAACGTCAATGGATGATGGCTCCGGCCCACAACTGCTGGAGGAAGAGACGCCAGGGCAGGATGCGGATGCGGCCAACCAGCCGCTCCTCGGGCTCGTTGCAGACCACCAGCGCCAGCCGTGGCGCATGCTCTTCGCAAAAGGCCAGGAGCGGCCGCAGCTCCCGGTGGTCCAGCCGCGCCGCTCCCTTGACCTCGATGACCACCTCACCGTCAGCCAGGACAAAATCGACCTCGAGTCCGGATTTGGTGCGCCAGAACTGGATCGGATAGTGGAGCGCGGAATAGGAGCGGTGGGCGGCCAGCTCCATGAAGATGAAGTGCTCGAAGGCCCGGCCGAACTGCTCCCCTTTTTCCTCAGCAATGCGGCGCCGGCTGAGGCTTCCGGCCACCCCCACATCGAAGAGGAAGAACTTGGGAGCGCGGCCGATCACCTGCCGGCTCTGACGCTTCTTGAACGGCTCAACAAGACTGCCGAGCAGGGTGTCCGCCAGGATCTGGTAGTACTCGCGAACCGTCTTGGCATCAACGCCGCAGTCGCGGGCGATGTTGGCGTAGTTGATCAGCTCGCCGTGGGACCAGCCGGCGGCATCCAGGAAGCGGGAAAAGGCCGGCACGTTCCGGGTCAGCCCCTCGGCGAAGACCTCCTCCTTGAGATAGTCTTCGACAAAGGCGGTGAGCGACCGCGCGTAATCCGCCTGGCCGTAATGGGCGGGGATGAGGCCGCGGTTGAGGATGGTCAAGAGATCCGGCTGGTCCAACTCGGCCCAGACCAGGGGGAACATCTCATACCGCCACGCCCGCCCCCCCCGGCGATTGGCCTGCCCCCGCCTGAGCTTGCGGGCACTGGAGCCGCAAAGGATAAAACGAAGCCCCCTGTTCTCGATCAGCCAGTGCACCTCGTCCAGCACCTGGGGCACCTTCTGCACCTCGTCGAGGATGACCGGCTTGGCCAACCGCCGGGCATCCATGGCCAGGAGCCGCTCCCGGAGCAGGGCTGGATGCTTGGCCATCGCCAGGAACAGATCGGTCTTCAGGAAGTCGAAGACCACGCTGTCCGGGAAGGCCTGGCTGAGGTAGGTCGTCTTGCCGGTCTTGCGCGGCCCCCACAGAAAGGCGGACTGGCCGGCCGGCAGGTCGATATGCAAGAACCGCTTGATGATGGCCATACAAGGAGCATACTCCTGATTGGTTGACTTTTTAAGGAGTATGTTCCCTTCTGTCAGAGACAACCAACTCTGGAGCCCGGGGTACCCAGCCGATCGCCGGCAGGTCGGCCGGCACAGGCGCCGCCTCATCCCGGCCCAGGATCTCCAGCCACTCGTGGCCGCTGGCGCCGGTGGCCCGGAGGCCTGGCCGGTACATGTCCTCGCAGGCCGGCTGCGGCAGGCGGTAGCGGCCCGGGGTCACGGCCCGCATCAGGTAGAAGAGATGGCGGGCGGCGGTCCGGTAGCCGGGCAGGTCCAGGGCCGCCACATAACGATCGGCCCGGAATTCCTCCATCTTCAAGGGCTGGCCCGCCAGATGCGCGGCCACCGTCTCACCCTCCACCAGGATATCGTCCAGCTTGATGCTGGCCTCCAGGCTCTGGCTCTCCAGCTCGAAGCCGGCGGCCAGAAGATCGACCACCAGGAGATCCGGCACCCGGCTGTACCGGTTGGACACCGCCAGATCCACCAGCACCAGATCGCCGGCCCGGAAGCGGTTGCCGGTGATGACGGCCCCGGAGCGGTCCCGGAGGGTGCGGCTGATGGCAAGCCGGTCGCTGGCCTCCGGCGGCTCGGCTGCCGACGGATAGCCGCTCACCGTGTACTGCAGGAAGACCGGACCGCCGCTGGCCAGGGCGAATTCCAGGCCAGCGGCCGCCTCGGCGGCTCCCAGCCGCCGGCCGCGCTGGCCACCGGCCAGGGGTTGGCTTGCGCCAGCCAGGCGCAGCTCCCCCTGCCAGGCCGCCCCCGGGTAGGCCGCCAGGGCCGTGCCCAGGAGGAAGAGAGCCTGGCGCTCCTGGGTGCTCAGATACGGCTTGGCGCCCAGCTCGCTGGCCAGGGCGAACAGACGATCAACGCCGTCCGCCGGCCACCGGCCCTCCTGGAAGAGCAGGGCCAGAAGCTGCGCCTGGTCCCGGATCGGCGAGCCATAGTCGCCATAGAAGGGCTGCCGGCCCCAGTCGGCGCTCATGGCCAGGGCCTGCGCCAGGGCCTCCTCGCCCCGGGGATGATCCCCCTGGCGCCGGAGAGCCAGCCCCAGGTGCACCAGGGGCAGGGGGCTCTTGGCCTCCTGGCGCCCCAGGTCAAAAAGACTGCGCAGATCCGCCAGACGGGCCCGGTTCAGGCGGGAGAGCACGTAGCCGGCATAGGCCTTGTAGGCCAGGGTGAAGTGCCGGGGCTCGTCGCTCCACCGCTCCTCGGCCAGGGCCCCCTGGCTGCGCAGATAGAAGCCCAGCCGCTCCACGGTCCGGGCCAGCAGGCGCTCGTCCACGGCAAAGCCCGCCTCCCGGGCCGTGACCAGGAAGTCGGCCGCATAGGCGGTGAGCCAGTGCTCCTCCGGACCGCTGGCCTCCCAGAGGACGAAGCCGCCATGGTGCTTCTGCATGGTGCTCAGGCGATCGAGAGCGGCGCGGATGCGGTCCGCCCGCTCCTGGGTGGTCAGGGCCTCCTCCGCAAGACCCAGGGCCGCCAGGGCCTCCGGGGTGGCGAGGGCCAGGGTCAAGGCAGCGCTGGTCGTCTGCTCCAGGCAGCCGTAGGGGTAGCCAAGAAGCTCCCGCAGGTGCTGGGCCAGGTCCAGGGGCGGCTGGGGGCTCAGGAAGAGTCGCGCCTCCAGGCTGGCCGGCGCCAGGCCCTGGATGAGGCCAGGGGAACTGACAAAGGTGTCACCGGCTGCCAGCCGGGCAACGCCCCGTCTGGTCTGTGCCGGATAGGCGGGTCGTACCGGCAGGGACCAGTGGCGGTGGAAGGCGACCGGCGCCTCCTCCTCGGCCAGGCGCAGGCCTTCGACCGTCAGGTCGATGTCCGCCTTGGCGAACGTGGTCTCCGCCTGCACCGGAAAGACCAGGACCCGCTTTTCCATGGCCGCCAGGGTCAGGGCCTGGTCAGGGGCAGCGCCGGCCAGGGGCGGTCCCACGGTCAGGTGCACGGCCAGGCTCTGGGGACGGCCGCTGAGGTTCTGCAGGGCCAGGGTCAGCCGGGACTGGTCGCCGCCGGCCAGGAAGCGGGACGCGGCCAGCTCGGCCACCAGGGGCGCCGCCACCGTCACCTCCTGGTCGGCGGCGCCGTAAGCGTCGTCGGTGTAGGCCAGGGCCATGAGCCGCATGGTGCCATTGAAGTCCGGCAGATCGAAGGTGATCTCCGCTTGACCGCTGGCATCCAGCTCCACCGGGCCCAGAAAGCGGGAGAGGATCTCCACACCCTCGTCCGGCTGCTTGCCGGTGAGGCTCAACGGCTCGTCGCCGCCGAAGCGCAGAGCGCCCACCTGGCCATCCCGGTTCTCGATGATCCGGTGGTAGAGGTCCTTGAGGTCGGGATGGAAGCGCCGGGGGGCGAAGAACCAGGCAAAGGCGTCCGGGGTCGCAAACCGGGTGAGGGCCAGCACCCCTTCGTCCACCGCCGCCAGGGTCACCCAGGCCTTCTTGCCCGCCGGCGGCCGCTGGACCTGGATTCTGACCGTGTGCGGCTGGCTGGGCCGGGCCCTGGGCGGGGCGGTCAGGCTGACCTCCAGATGGCGGTCGCTGCGGTCCAGGGGCAGATGCAGCAGCCCCAGGGCCCGGCCGGGACCGAGCGCCTCGCCGGCCGCCGCCGGTCGCAACGCCAGGGCCGTGACATAGAGATCGTGGCGGGCCCAGACCGGGTCGATGGGGATGCCCACCTCGATGCCGGCGGCCGGCACGTTCAGGCGCTGGGACCACAGCCGCCGGTCCGCCTCCACGGCCAGCAGCACCTCGGCGTCGAAGGGCGGGGTGATCCGCACCTTGGCGGTCTCGCCCTCCTGGTAGCGGGCCTGGTTGAGCTGGAGCAGCACCTGATCCGGCCGGGGGGCAGCTGCAACCTCCGGCTTCGTCTCGTCGTACCAGTAGGACTCCCCGGCCTGGAACCGGCAGCTGGTGATGCCGCCGGTGGCCTGGTCAAGGAGCTCCAGGCGATAGAAGCCGCTTTCCACCGGCACGCTGACCCGGGCCTTGTCGCCGGCAGCGAGGACCACGGTGCCAGCATGGACCGTGTACTCCTTGGCGGTATAGCCCAGCTCCCAGCCGCGGGCGGTGCGGGTCCAGAAATGGCTGCGCTGCTCGGCCACCAGCCGCAGGTCCACGGTGCCGGCCACCAGCTCGCCAACGCGGCTGGCCCGCAGAACCTCGAATTCCGCCAACGATCCGGCCGGTGCCGGCTGGTCCCTGGCAAAGGAGGCGGGACGCACGCCGATGGCGGCGTCATGGGGCCAGATTCGCTGCAAGAAGAGCCGGTTCACCGGCCGGCCGCCCTGGTCGAAGAGGCTGGCCTCCACCTTGACCACTGCCGGCGAGGCCACCCGGGCCCACCGGGACGGGGTGCTCCAGGCCAGATGCCCGGCCGGGTCGAGGAAGGCCTCCCCAGCGTCCTCTTCGATGCGGATCTCCTCCCGGAGGTTGCCGAATTCGAAGCCGGGCAGCTCCTGGGCCAGGGGCTCCCGGTCGGCCTGCACCTTGACGGTGAGGCTCAGGCGGTTGCCAGCGGCCGGCGCCCCGTAGAGATAGTCGCCCTGGATGGCCAGGGCGAGGTCCTGGCTGGCATCGGCGATGGCCGGCCGGCCGGCCGGGGCAGCCAGCTCCAGCCGCAGGCGCTCGGGCAGAAAATCCTCCACCCGGAAGCGGTACTGGCGCACCTGACCGTCCGGCCCGGTCACGCGCAGCTGCCAGGTGCCCAGCGGCGCCGATTGGGGGATGGCCCAGGCGTGCCGGTAGAAGCCGGCGGCATCCCCCTGCCAGACGAAATGGCCCGTGCGGCTGCCGTCCGGCTGCTGGATCTCGGCGGCCAGCGGCATGGCCGGCAGGCCCCTGGCGTCGGCGTCCCGGATCAGGGCCGCCACCTCCAGGGTCTCGCCCGGCCGGAAGATGTCCCGGGGGCCGTAGATGAAGATCTCCGGCGAGAGGCCCGGCCGGGCGCCCTGGGCGAATTCCGACAGATCCAGGGCCGGCTGCCGCAGATCCACCAGGGCAATATCCTCCCCGGACTGGGCCAGGACCAGGACCGGCTCCGCCGCCGGCCGCGAGAAGCTGGCCAGGCCGTCCGCGCCGCTGGCCGCCTCGGCC
>JBFMBH010000047.1 GCA_040755095.1 Thermodesulfobacteriota bacterium | reverse complement strand
GCGTATCTGCCATCCCTACCCTCTGCGGCGCCTTGGCGTCATCACCTGAGGCAAGAGCCGGATGCGGGAAATCCGCTCGTCCGGATCTGTGGAGGGGGTCGTGGGCGACCATGATTCCTACTCCGACACATTAACTTACGATTAAGAACTTATTAATTTCCTACCATGGCTGACATGATTCACTGGTTGCGACTGTAGATGCTTTTCGTGACCCCTGTCAAGGAAAAAAATAGCACGGAGCGAATGTTTTTTTCTCCGGGTATTGCCCAACCATGCAGATGGCGGCAGAAAATTGTCGCGTTAGACGCCGAAACAACAAGCAGGAGCCTCCCCGCTAACCAGGAAGACGGGTCAGCCGGTTGCCACGCGGCTAAGCTACTGGGGGGCGGCGTGGCGGCTTCAGGCTGCCACCTGCCGTCTAGCGGGTCAAGAAGTCATTAATAGCGGGCCTAAGGAGTTTGCGATCCATCCGTCGGCGGTATTCCATAGGACTCTGCAGCAGGTTCGCGATGGAGATGTCTTTCGATCGTCGCCGACTCGCCAAGGCTTGGCCGGTAACAGCCCCGCCAGGGCCGTCCTCCCACGCGCCGGTCAAAGGGGCAGCAGCAGTCTGGAGGGGAGGCGAGGAGGGCTGTTGTTGCCGGAGCCAGGAGAGGTCTGGGCTGTCCCCCGACGGGCACCAGCGAGGAAGAGGAAGGCCCCCTGATCCCTTCTTGACAACCGCACCCCGACAATGCATGGTGCGTCATCTCTGGATGACCCGACCGCCGGCAGGGCGATTCCCTCAGCCCGCCGCATCCCGTCTTCTTGCCCAGGAGGTTCTTTTTCCGATGAGCATGCGCAGCGATGTCATGAAGAAGGGGCTGGAGCGGGCGCCGCACCGCTCGCTCTTCAAGGCCATGGGCTATACCGACGAGGAGATCCGGCGGCCGCTGGTGGGGATCGCCAATGCGGCCAACGAGATCATTCCGGGGCATATCCATCTCGACAAGATCGTCGAGGCGGTGAAGGCCGGGGTGCGGATGGCGGGGGGCACGCCGATCTCCTTTGGCGCCATCGGCGTCTGCGACGGCATTGCCATGGGCCACACCGGCATGAAGTACTCCCTGGTCAGCCGGGAGATCATCGCCGACTCGGTGGAGATCATGGCCATGGCGCACCCCTTCGACGCCCTGGTGCTGGTGCCCAACTGCGACAAGATCGTGCCGGGGATGCTCATGGCGGCGCTGCGGCTCAACATCCCGGCCATCCTGGTGAGCGGTGGGCCCATGCTCACCGGTCGTTTCCAGCGCCGGGACGTGCACCTCATCAGCGTTTTCGAAGGGGTGGGCCGGGTGAAGGCCGGCACCATGAGCCAGGAGGAGATGGACGAGCTGGAGGAGTGCGCCTGCCCGGGCTGCGGCTCCTGCGCCGGCATGTTCACCGCCAACTCCATGAACTGTCTGTCCGAGGCCATCGGGCTCGCCCTGCCGGGGAACGGCACCATCCCGGCGGTGTCGGCGGCCCGCATCCGCCTGGCCAAGGAGGCGGGGCAAGCGGTGATGCAGCTGGTGGCGAACGGGGTCCGGCCCCGGGACATCGCCACCCGGGCGGCCTTCGAGAACGCCATGGCCGTGGATATGGCCCTGGGCTGCTCCACCAATACCGTTCTCCATCTGCCGGCCATGGCCCGGGAGGCCGGGGTGGAGCTGCCGCTCGCCCTCTTCAACCAGGTGAGCGGCCGTACCCCGCATCTGTGCAGCCTCATCCCGGGCGGGCCCCACAGCCTGGCCCAGCTCCATGAGGCGGGCGGCGTGCCGGCGGTGATGGCCCTGCTGGCCGAAAAGGGGCTCATCGCCGGTGCGGCACTCACCGTTGCCGGCCGCACGGTGGCGGAGAATCTGGCCCGGGTGCGGCAGGTTGACCCCACCATCATCCGGCCCCTGGACAACCCGTACCATGCGGACGGCGGCATCGCGATTCTCTACGGCAATCTGGCGCCGGAGGGCTCGGTGGTGAAGCAGTCGGCGGTGGCGCCGGAGATGCTCCGCCACTCCGGGCCGGCCCGGGTGTTCGATACCGAGGAGGCGGCCCTGACCGCCATCCTGGGCGGCCGGATCCAGGCCGGGGACGTGGTGGTGATCCGCTACTGCGGTCCCCGGGGCGGCCCCGGCATGCCGGAGATGCTCTCCCCCACCTCGGCCATCGTCGGCATGGGGCTGGGAAGATCGGTGGCCCTCATCACCGACGGCCGCTTCTCCGGCGGCACCCAGGGGGCGGCCATCGGCCACATCTCTCCCGAGGCGGCGGACGGCGGCCCCATCGCCCTGGTGGCGGAAGGGGATACGATCGCCATCGACATCCCGGCGAAGCGGCTGGAGCTGCAGGTCGCCGAGGCGGAGCTGGCAGGGCGCCGCGCCGCCTGGCAGCCGCGGCCGCCGGCCATCGCCACCGGTGCGGTCGGCCGCTACGCCCGGCAGGTGAGCTCCGGCGCCAGCGGCGCCATCCTTCGGGATTGAGCGGCTCGTGGCTGCCGCAGTCCGATCCCGGACCCTGGCCGGCCTCGGCCTGCTCCTCTTGGTGGCGCTGCCGGTGGCCGCCGAGGAGAAGGTGCCGCTGCCGGTGCCGCCCTGGCAGATCGCTGCGGACCGCATCGAGCACCAGAAGCGGCCGGATCGGGTGGTGGCGGAAGGAGAGGTGGTCTTAAGCCGGGAGGAGGCGGATGCCCCGGCCATGACCATGACCGCCGACTGGCTCCAGTACGATCTGGAATCGGAGCGGGTGACCGCCCGAGGCAACCTGCATCTTGCCGCCGGCGAGGACCAGCTCTTCGCCAGCCAGGCTGAGCTGGATGTGGTGCGCCAGACCGGCACCCTCACCGACACCACCCTGGTGCTGAGCCGGCACGACATGCGGCTCACCGGCTCGCGGGTGGAGCGCACCGGGCCGGACACCTACCATTTCACGGACGCCTGGGTCTCCGCCTGCCCGGTGCAGGGGGGGCGCCCGCCGGCCTGGAGCCTGTCCAGCCAGGAGATCGATCTGACGGTGGACGGCTACGCGCTCCTGGAGGATGCGTACCTGTCGGTGCTGGATGTACCGGTCTTCTACCTGCCCTACCTCATTCTGCCGGCCAAGACCACCCGGCAGACCGGCCTGTTGTTTCCGGAATTCTCCCAGTCGGACCGGGATGGCACCGGGCTTCTGGTGCCCTTGTTCGTGGATCTTGGCCCCAGCCTGGACTTCACCCTCTACCCTGGCTACCTGGGCCGCCGGGGTCCCCTGGCCGGCATCGAGGCCCGCTACGCCCTGGACGCCTTCTCCCTGGGGACCTTCGACCTCAACCTGCTGGCTGACCGTACGGCGGACCGGGCGGGCGACGAATACAAAGGCGACGGCTATCTCCGCACCCGGGAGGGCCGCTACTGGCTGCGGGGCAAGATCGACCAGGACCTGGGGGCCGGCTTCTTCGGTCGGGTCGACCTGGACTCGGTCAGCGACCGGGACTTCCTGGATGAGTTCCGCAAGGGGATGAAGGGCTTTGACCGCAGCGAGCAGGACTACCTGGAGGCCTTTGGCCGCGGCTTCCAGGAGCGGACCATTCCC
Source organism: Thermodesulfobacteriota bacterium (assembly GCA_040755095.1). Classification (NCBI taxonomy): domain Bacteria; kingdom Pseudomonadati; phylum Thermodesulfobacteriota; species Thermodesulfobacteriota bacterium. The sequence continues at coordinate 23,691 of JBFMBH010000047.1, read as the reverse complement.
TTCCGGGAGTCCACGGTGCAGGTGACTCGGCTTTGGCCCGGCACGAGCCTGGGCGCGGAGATCCGGACCGTGGACGACGAGACCGGCCTCCTGGGGCCGACCACCGCTATCCAGACCCTGCCCCGGGTGGCCATGGCCGGGCTGGTGCCCATCGAGGGGCTGGCGGTGCCCTTGTCCCTGGATTGGACCTCGGAGTACGTCCATTACTGGCGGGCGACCGGCCTGGGCGACCAGCGGCTGGAGCTGGCGCCGCGGCTGGGCGCGGTCTTGCCGGCCGGTCCCTATCTGGAGGCGGCGGCCTTTGCCGGCGTTCGCCAGAGCCTCTACCACGTCCTGCCCCACGGCGAGGCCGCCCGCCAGGCCTGGACCAGTGAGCGGCTGACCGGCCGCACCGTGCCGGAGCTGGAGGCGTCCCTGGCCACCACCCTGATGCGGGATTTCCATCCGGACTGGGAGGGGGCCCCGCGGCTGACCCATCTCGTACGCCCCGAGATCGGCTGGCGCTACCGGCCAAACGCCGATCAGGCGGAGCTGCCGGCGCTGGATGCCCATGACCGGCTGCAAGGCCGCAGCCTCTTTGCCTACGGGGTCAGGAACGCCCTGTGGCCGGACGGCGACACCCTCTCCTGGCTGCGGCCCGGGGGCTGGCTGGCGGTGCGCCAGGCCTACGACCTCTTGGAGGCCGAGCGGGCGATCCTCATCCCCGGTGATGAGACCCGCCCGTTCTCGGATGTCAGCTTCGAGCTGGAGGTGAGCCCCTGGCAGCCTCTGGTGCTGAGCTACGACACGGCGCTCTCCGTCTACGGCGAGGGGATCGTGCGCTACGATCTCGGCACCCGCTTCACCAGCGAGCGGGGCGAGCGGCTGAGTCTGGACTATCGCTACAGCCGGGTGCCGGGAGGCTTTGATCCCTCCTTCTTCACCGACCGGCTGGACAAGTCGGTCCATGACGTCAACCTGGCCCTGGACCTCAACCTCACCCCCCAGGTGGGGGCCCAGTACGCCCTGTCCCAGTCCTTCAGCAACGACAGCACCGTGGACTCCTCGGTGCGGCTGATTTACCGCCCCGGCTGCTGGACCGCCGAGCTGCTTGCCTCCCGCACCTCCGAGGACCAGCGGGTGGCGGTGATCGTTTCCCTGGCCGGCATCGGCCGGATGCTGGAGCTCGGCCTGCCCGAGCTGTGACCCAAAGGGGGGTGTGTCATGCACTACGACGTCTTCAACGGCGATGCCGACGGGATCTGCGCCTTGCATCAGCTGCGGCTGGCCGAGCCGAGGCTGGCGGCCCTGGTCACCGGCACCAAGCGGGACGTGCGGCTCCTGGCCCGTATCGCCGAGGTGCGGCAGGCTCATGTCACGGTCTGCGACATCTCGCTCGATACCAACCGGGCGGAGCTGGTGCGGCTGCTGGACCAGGGCTGCCAGGTCCTCTACTTCGACCATCACTTCCCGGGCGAGATCCCCGGCCATCCCCACCTGGCGGCGTCCATCGACCCGGATCCTGAGGTCTGCACCGCCATGATCGTCGACCGCCAGCTGGACGGCGCCTTTCGGCCCTGGGCGGTGGCGGCTGCCTTCGGCGACAACCTCCATGCCTCGGCCCTGGCCCTGGCCGCCGGCCTGGCCGTGGATGAGTCCGAAGTGGCCACCCTGCGGGAGCTGGGGGAGCTGATGAACTACAACGGCTACGGCGCCACCCTGGCGGATCTCCTGCTACCGCCCGCCGCCCTCTATGAATCCCTGCGGCCCTACCGCGACCCCTTGGCCTTTGCCCGCCGCTCGCCGGTGATGGCTGCCCTGCGCCAGGGCTATCAGGAGGACATGGCCCAAGCCGCCGCTGCCCCGATCTGGCGGGAGGGGGAGGGCGGCCGTCTCTTCCTCTTCCCGGCCGAGCCCTGGTCGAAACGGGCCGCCGGCGTTTTCATGAACGCCCAGGCCCGGGAGCGGCCGGAGAGCGCCCATGGCCTTCTGGTGGACAACGGCGACGCCACCTTCCTGGTCAGCGTCCGGGCGCCGTTAAGCCGCCGCACCGGTGCCGACACCCTTTGCCGGGCCTTCCCCACCGGCGGCGGCCGGGCTGCCGCCGCCGGCATCAACGCCCTGCCCGCCGCCCAGCTGGAGGCCTTTGTCGCCGCCTTCCAGGAGACCTTCCGGGGCTGAGCCGAGGGCGCTGCTCGCGGCCGGCCGCAACCTTCCCGCCTGCCCGCCCGCACCAATGGGGACGGCAGCTGCCGCCCCTTTCCGGCCTCCCCGGGCCGGCTGGGCTTTACAGATCCAGCCACCACCAGGGGACGGCCAGGATCTTCGAGTGGAGCCAGCGGACCTCATCGCCGGCGTGGACCAGGATGCCACGCACCGCCTCCGGGTATTGCTCCAGAAAGAGCAGCAGGCTGGCGGCGTCGGCCACCGTCGGGGTTGGCGTCAGCTTGACCTCGAAGGCCAGCATCTGGCGGCCGTGCTGGACGACGAAATCCACCTCCCGGCCGGAAACGGTGCGCCAGTAAAAGAGCTGAGCCCGGGGGGGCAGTCCGTCGCACCAGGCCCGCAGGTGGAGGTGGACAAGGGTCTCGAAGAAGCCCCCCAGCTCCCGCGCCCGACCGAGGGCCTCGGCGTCGAAATACCCGGCCAGGAACACCGCCAGGCCGGGATCCAGGAAGAAGATCTTGGGCGATTTGACCAGCCGCTTGCCCCGGTTGACGATGAAGGCCGGCACCCGGGCGATGAGGCCAGAAACCTCCAGGAGCCGAATGTACCGGTGGGTCGTGGCATGGCTGGTGCCGCTGTCCTTGGCCACATCGGCCTGGTTGAGGATGCTGCCGGTGCGCAAGGCCAGCATCCCCATGACCTTGCGGAAGTCCACCAGGGACTCCACCTGGGACAGCTGCCGGAGGTGCCGCTCCAGGTAGGTCATGACGTAGGACTCCAGCCAGCGCAGCAGCGCCGGTCCCGGAGTGCGGGCCAGTACCGGCGGCATGAAGCCCCGTAGGAGAAAGGACAGGGGAGGTACGGCCGGACCCGATGGCTGGACGGGATCCAGCACCTCCTGCCACAGGCCAGCAAGGTTGCCCGGCTGGAGGTGGCTCAGCTCCTCGCCGCAAGTCATGGGCAGAAGCTCGCAATAGCCGGCCCGGCCGGCCAGGGACTCGCTGACCCTCTCCATGAGCAGCAGGTTGGCCGATCCGGAAAGGATGAAGCGCCGGCCACCCCCCGGACGGTCAACGGCCAGCTTGATCGCCTCAAAGAGCTGCGGCAGCTTCTGAGCCTCGTCGATGATCAACCGGTCGTGCGGCTGCCACAGGGACGCGGGGTCCAACCGTGCCTGCTCGCGGACGCTCAGGTCGTCCAGGGTGAGGTAGGCGAAGTCTGCAAATTCGTGCCAGAGCATGGTGCTCTTGCCGACCTGCCGGGCACCACTCAGGACAGCCACCGGGAATTCAGAGATCATCTCTCTGAGATGGCGAGCTTTTCGCCGTTTGATGTATTTTGTTTCAGCACTTGAAATAGAATCATTCATGGGCCGCACGCTACCCGGGAGGAGACGGGGTGTCAAGCGGCAAGCGACGGATGCCGCGGCGCCGGAGCCGGCTGCCAAGTGCCCCGAGGCGCGGTGCCGCTCAAGGCCGGTCTGACCGGCTGCCGGCCAGGGGCTGGCTCGGCTCGGGCGGCATCCCTTGGCGTCCGGCCAGGGTCAGGCTGCTCGTCTCCTGCCGCCGGCGGGTGGCGCAGGGGTCGGCGAAGAGCGGGCTGCCCTCCAGGAAGGCGTCGGGCAAGACCGTCAGGCCGCCCAGGAGGTTGGCGTCCGGGGCGAGGATGGCCACCGTGCCGTCGATGCCCAGCTGCGACGAGGCCTCCACCCGGCTGCTGGCGTCGGCCAGGAAGGCGCCGGCGACGATGCGGATATTCCCGCCATCACCGCCATAGGCGTTGGCGATGATCCGGCTGTTCTCCAGGATGACGAACCGCGGATCGATGACGATGTTGCCGCCGTTGCCGGCCCCGCCGGCCACCGAGGTGGTGACCGCGCTGTCGATGAGCTGGATCTCCTGCTGGGCAGCGAGGCGGATGTTCCCGCCATCGGCCGTCCTGGTTTCGGTGGCGATGGTGCTGCCGGTGAGCAGGATGCGGTCGGCAGCGTCCACGGCGATGTCCCTGGCCTGCCCGCTGCCGGTGCTGCTGGCCCGGATCGTGGCGCCGCTCGCCAGTTCCAACCGTTCGGCCAGGATCCGGATGGTGCCGGCATCACCGGTGCCGCCGGTGCTGGCCGAGATCGCGCCGCCCCGCGCCAGAGCGAGGTGCGGCGCCGCGACGGCCACGTCGCCCCCTGTCCCTGCCCCGAAGGACTCGGAGCTGATCATGCTCGGCACCCCATCCGGCCCCCGGCCGGCAAGAAGGACCGAGCTCGTGGCCGTCACGCTCACGCCGCCGCCAGCGGCAACGCCCGAGGTGTCGGCCCAGATGCCGCCGCCGTCCACCAGCTCCAGGCGGTCCACCGTGATCCCGATGTCGCCGGGCTTGCCGCTGCTGCCAAAGAGGGAAGAGGTCGAGATCCGGCCCTCGCCAGCGAGCACCAGCTCCGGGGTCTCGACCACGATGGAGCCGCCGGCGCCTTGCGCGAACACCTCGGAAGAGATCAGGCTCCCCAGCTGGCGGCGGTCCGGGCCAGCCACCCGCGCCGAGCGGGCGGCTGAGACCGCGATATCGCCTCCCCGGCCGGCCCCCAGGGTGTCGGCGGTGATCGTCCCCCCATCGACGAGCGCCAGATCGTCCACCGAGACGACGATGTCGCCGGCCTCACCGGCACCCCAGGTATCCGTGGCGATGCGACCGCTGTCTGCCAGCTCAAGGCGGTCCACATCGCGGATGACCACGTCGCCGGCGTCGCCGGAGGCTCTCCAGAGGGAAGTGGTGGCGATCGAGCTGCCCCAGCCGGCCACATGAACGGACTGGCCGCCCGCAATGGTGATGCCGCCTCCTTGGCCTCTTCCGGCGGTGCTGGCGGAAATCGCGCCGTCGTGCAGGATCCTGAGGTCGGCGGCCCGGACGAGAATATCCCCGCCGTGGCCGAAGGATCCCCGGAGCGCGTCGGTGGCGATCCTGCCTCCGCTGGCCAGCAGCAGCTCAGGGGTGTCCACGACGATCCCCCGGCCGTCGCCATCGGCAAAGACATCGGCCGAGATCATGCTGCCCAGCCCGTGCCGGCTGCGGCCACCGATGGCGACTGACCGGTCGGCCGCAACCGCAATCCCGCCGCTTGCGCCATGCCCCTGGGTATCGGCCGTGATGGCGCCGCCAGCCACCAGCTGCAGCTCGCCCACCTGGAGAAGGATATCGCCGCCCGCGCCGGTGGAGTCTTCGCTGGTGGAGGTGGAGATCCTGCCGTCGCCGGCCACGGCCAGGGTCGGGGCACGGACCACGATGGCCCCGCCGTCGCCGGCACCGAAGACCTCCGCCGTGATCCGGCCGCCGCCCTGGCCTTCCTCGTCGCCAGCCACGAGCACCGAGCGGCTGGCGGCGATGTCGATCCGGCCGCCCCCGCCGGTGCCCCAGGTGTCGGCCCAGATGTTGCCGCCATCGACCACCGTGAGGTCGCCGACCGCGAGGCGGATGCCGCCGGCGGCCCCGGAGGTCTCCCCCCAGCCGGAGGTGGAGATCTGGCTCCGCGGCCCCAGCACCACGACCTCCGGGGCCTCGATGTCGATGCCCCCGCCCGTGCCGCCCCCGAAGACCCCGGCCGAGATGGTGCTCCAGGGGCCGTCCGGACGGCGACCATCCAGCACCACCGCGCCGGCGGCCGATATCCTGATCTGGCCGCCATTGCCGCTGCCCAGGGCGTCGGCCTCGATACGCCCCCCGTCATCCAGCGTCAGCCGGTCGACGGCAAGGAGGATGTCGCCGGCGTCCCCTTGGGAGAATGCCCCGGCAGCGGAGGTAAGCCAGCCTTCCTCCGTGAGGCGCAGCGCCGGGGTCTGGATGAAGACCGAGCCGCCGTCGCCCCGACCTCGGGCCTTGGCCTCGACGGCGGCGCCGGCGATGAGGGCGGATTCGTTGGCCACCACGCTGATGCCGCCGCCATCTCCCCAGCCGTGGCTGTTGGCCGCAACACGGGCTCCGTCGGTCAGGCGCAGGCGGTCCACCACCAGGTGCATGGCGCCACCCTGGCCGTTGCCAAAAAAGGTCCCGGTGGACAGCAGCGCCGAGTCGGTCATGAGGAGGTCCGGGGTGTCGATGGTCACGGTGCCGCCGCGGCCGGGGCCGAGGGTTTCGGCCCAGATGCCGCTGGGCAGGTCCTCGGCTAACCGGCCGGTGATGACGACGGATTCTGCCGCCTGCACGGCAATCTGACCGCCAGCGCCGGCGCCCGTCGTGCTGCTCTGGATGTTGCCGCCGGCAGCCAGGCGCAAGGTGTCCACCTGGAGGTCGATGCTGCCGGCATCCCCGCCGCCGCGGGCGTTGGCCAGGATGGTCGCCCCGTCCACCAGGGCCAGCTCCGGGGTGCTCAGGCTGATGGCGCCGCCGTCCCCGGAGCCGGCGGTGGCGGCCTGGATACCGCTGGGGCGCCCGCCGGCGTCCTCGCCCGCCATGATGGCCCCCTCGCTGGCGGTTACGGTCACCGATCCGGCATCCCCGCTGCTCCAGGCATTGGCCACGATGAAGCCGCCTTCACTGAGCAGCAGCCGCCCTGCGACCACATCGACGGCACCGCCATCCCCGGAGCCCAGGCTGCTGGCCGCGACCAGGCCGCCATCCGCCAGGACCAGATCGGCGGCCCGGACGGTGACGGCACCAGCGGCACCGGAGCCAGCGGTTTCGGTGCCGATGGCACTCGCCAGGCCAGCGGCGCTGTCGCCGGTCACAATGAGGGTCCCCCGGGCCTCCACCGAGACCGGGCCGCCACTGCCGGCGCCGGTGGCGAGGGTGCTGATCTCGCTGCCTGCGGCCAGGGAGATGGTCTCCGCCGAGACGGCCAGGGACGAGCCCTGCCCGCTGCCACCATGCTCGGCCTGGATGCGGGCCTGGTCCTCCAGCCGGATCTGGCCGGCGATCCGGACGTCGATGCTGCCGCCGCCGGTGTCGTGGCTGTCGCTCGCCAGGCAGCTGGCGCCGGCCATGACCAGCTGGCCGCCGCGGATGCGTATGGTGCCGCCGGCCGGCCCGCTGGTGTCGAGGCGCACCGCCCGGTCTTCCGCCAGGGTGGAGCCGCTGGCAGGGTCAGCCAGAGCCGACAGGCCGCCGAGGGCGATAGAGCCGAGATCCGTGCCGCCAGTGATTTCGACTCCGGAGGCGGTGGGCTTCACCTCCCCGGGCGAGGCAACACTCACGAGATCGATCCGGCCGGCCGGCGCCCGCAGGCGGGCCTCCACCACCTGGCTCGGATCGGCCAGAAGCTGGCCGGTGGTCAGGGTGATGTCGCCGCCCACCACTGCCAGGGTCTCGCCGGCCGGCACCAGCAGGCCGTGGCCAGAGCGGCCCAGCTCCCGGGGGATGATCTCGCTGCCCGCCCGGGAGCCTGCGCCTTCGACGCGGATGGCTGCAGGCGTTGCGGTCAGAAAGCCGAAGGCCGCTGGCGGGGCGGCGGCCAGGGTGCTGGCGCCGGGATCGCTGGCCGAAAAGCGGCCCGCCTCCCCCAGCTGCAGATAGTCGGCGGTGGAGACGTGGAAGGAGCCGCTCACCTCCAGGCTGGCGTGGGGTCCAACCACGACGCCGGCCGGGTTGATGAAATACAGATCAGCGCCCGGAATCGCGGAGCGGAGCAGGCCATCGATGGCAGAAGGGCTGCCGCCGGTGACCCGGCTGATGATGCTGGTCACCGAGGCCGGGCCGGTGAAGGTCGCCTGCTCGGAGGCCAGCAGGCTGAACTGGCCGAAGCTGTGGAAGAGATTGCCTCCTGTCTGCTGGCCCAGCTCGGGGCCGATGGTGTAGCCGGGGCCGGTGAGGGTACGGGCCTGGCCCAGGCTGCCGTCGGTGGTGATGCCGGCGCCTCCTGGCCGGGGTGCCGCCGAGAGCAGGAGGACGGCGGCCAGGGCCAGTGGCAGCCGGGGCCGCCGGAGGTCTCCGGGGGCGGGCCGGCGAGGTGGCTGGGCACAAGGCATGACGAGCCTCCGCGTCTTCAGAGCCAGTTATTGAGGAGGAGAAACGGCGCCCAGTAGGCGGGATGGCGGAAGCGGCGGTCGGCGAGCAGGGACTTCTGGGCGGCCTGCAGGGCGGCAGCCCGGGACATGCCGGGGCGTTGCAGCTGGCGGTAGAGCTCGGTGACCAGCTGGCTGGCGGCCTGATCGTTGATGAGCCACAGGGTGGCCAGGGCGCTGCGGGCGCCGGCCTTGATCGCAATGCCGGCCAGGCCCAGGGCTGCCCGCTCGTCACCGGCTGCGGTCTGGCAGGCGCTCAGGGTGAGGAGCTCCAGGGGCTCCTGCCGGAAGCGGAACAGGCCCACCATGCCGGCCAACCGGTCCATGGTGATCTTGCCGTCGTAGGCGAGAAGAAAGGTGTCCGCAAGCCGGCTGCCGAACTGGCCATGGGAGGCGATGTGCACCATGGAGAAGGGCTCGGCCTGCAACGTGGCCTCCAGGGCGGGGGTCACAAAGGCCTGGTCCTGGAGCAGGGTGGAGCCCGCCAGCAGGCCGTGGAGGTGGGCCAGCTCCTGGCCGGCAAAGGGCAGGGCGGGAAAGCCTTGCACCGCCTCGGCCAGGCCGGCGACCAGCACCGGTCGTCCCTGGTTGGTCCAGGGTCGCGGGGCGGTGAGGGCGAGGCTGGGGGCGACCGCCACGGCGAAACGCTCCACCAGGTACCGCTCGCCGTCGTGGAGGGCCGAAAGGGGCACGGTGCGCAGGACCCCGTCCGGAACGACGACGAGGGTCCGGACGCCAGCCTGGGCGAGATCCGGCTCCAGCGGCCGGATGAGGGCGTCGTACAGCGCCTGGGCCAGGGGCAGGTGCTCGCTGGTGGTTCGTTTCTCCAGCTTCTGCCGCCAGGCATGGACCTGGGCGGTCAGGGCTCCGGTCGCTAACGGCACCGGGTAGCGCTCCAGGCGATCGGCAAAGCTGACCAGGAGCTCGGCACGATCCGGCAGGAGCACCGGGTAGAGCGCTGCCGCCCCCTCCAGCATCCGGTCGATGGCCGTGGCTTGGCCTGCCACAGCTGTGAGGCAGGCATCCTGGAAATAGTTCTCCAGTTCCACCTTCTTGATCTCCTCCATGGCATCCCGGGCCTCGAGAAGGAGCGCCTGGCGACCGGCGCCGGCCGCGCGGTGCGCCGCCTGGTCCAGGAGCAGGTCCACCAGGCTGAAGAAGAGGGGGCAAGCCGTCCGGTGGTACCGGGTAAGGTCGCCCCGGCAGCTGGCCACAAGATCGGTCCTGACCAGGGCGAAGCTTCTGGCCGCCCGGCGCAGACTGGCCAGGGCCTCGTCCGGCTGGCCCTGGGCGCGGAGCAGGCGGCCGGTCTGCCAATGCCAGCGGAAGAGGAGCTCCGGCGCCTGGGCCGCTTGCGCCTGGAAGGCCGCCCGGCGGGTCAGGTCCAGGGCCGCCGCCAGGCGTCCCTCCTTCTCGTACAGCCCCCCGGCATAGCCGAAGGCGTACGAGGCCAGGCGGAGGTCGTCCAGGCTCTCGGCCTGCCGGCCGGCCTCGGCAAAGAGATCCGCCGCCAGCCGCTGGGCTGCCGGCAGCACGGGGGCCAGCTCCTGGCAGAGGAGTCCAAGATGGAGACGGACCGACACCGCATCATGGCTGGCCGGCTGGTCTTGGAAAAGGTCGACCGCCTGGCGGGCCAGGAGCAAGGCCTGCTCGGGCCGGCCCAGGCGATGAGCCAGCCGGCCGGCATTGGCCAGGGCGGTGGCACCCGGGAGCCGGTCGTCAGCCTTCGCGGCCTGGGCCGCCGCGGCCTGGAAGGCAGCCAGGGCTTCGGGTAGCCGCTCTTCCGCCTCGGCGCAAAGCCCAAGATCGTTGGCGATGGCTGCTGCCAGCGAATCGTTGGCCATTTCGCCGGCCAGTCGGGCCGCTTCTTCGAGCAGCGGCCGGGCCTCGGCGGGCCGGCCGGCTGCCAGCTTGAGACTGCCCCGGGTCTGGGCCAGGAGGGCAGCGGCCCGGCGGTCGCCGGTGCTGCCGGCGGCGAGGGGGGCGGTGAGGGCAGCCCCCGGTGGCTGCCCGACCTCCAGGCAGGCAAGACCGGCCTCCGGCCGACCGAGCGCCCGGTAGGCCTGGGCCAGGCGCAGGGCCAGTTGCACCTGCTCCCTGGGCTCGCGATCTGTCTGGTCCCGGAGGGCGGGCGCCAGCAGGGCGATCGCCTCGGCAAAGGCGCCCCGGCGGCAGGCCTCATCGGCCCGGGCGAGCAGCGGCGCCTGGGCGGCGGCCAGGACCGCCGCTGCGGTCGAGCCCTCTGCCCAGACCGGGCCTGGGACCAGGAAACAGCCGGCCAGCCACAGCCAGAAGCCGGCCGCCGGGCCGGGCGGGAGGAAGATGCGGCTCATGGGGCGGTGCCTCCCGGGAGGGCAGGTGCGGCGGGCGGCAGGGCCATGGCAGAGGACTCGCTCAGGGGGTGGGCAGCTGCGCGGGCTGGGGTCGGTTCCGGTGGACCGGCTCCGTGGTCATGACGATCGCCCCTCAAAGCAGGCGCCAGGAAAGGGCAAAGTGGATGCCGTCGTCCTGGAGGTCCCGGTCGGCGTAGTCGAAGTCCCGGAGCGGCCTGGCCAGGTAGAGCTGGGCGTGGACCCGGGCGCTGGCCTCCCAGCGCAGGCCAACCCCGAAGCTGGACAGGGCCTCCCGGTCCGGGGCCGCCACGTCCTTGGCCCAGGAGGCCCCCCAGTCGAAGAAGGGGGCCAGCTGGACAACACCATCCGCCACACCGGTTTCGACCAGGGGCAGGGGCAGGCGGAGGATCGGGATCCGCCACTCCAGGGAAGCGGCCAGCCCGGAATCCTTGACGAAGAGGTTCTCCCGGAAGCCCCGGACGCTGCCGGCGCCGCCCACCGCAAACTTCTCCATGGGCAGGAGAGGCGCGGCGGCCAGCTGGAGATCGGTACGGAAGATGAGCTGGCTCCCCCAGCCCAGGAGACGGGCCCACTGGAACTGCCCCAGCCAGGCCAGAAACTGGCCGTCCGGATGCACGGGGTTGTCGGTGGCCCCCCAGGCATCCACGCCCAGGCTGATCACCGAGCGAGCGGCCAGCACCTCATGGCTGGCCTGCCGGACATACTCCTGGGAGAAGCGCAGCGCGAAGACATCGGACTCGCCGTCGATGACCCCGGGCGAGAAGGAGAAGGGCCGGCCCAAAAGGAAGGTCTCGCTGTGGCGCCGCTCGACGGTGAGCCCCAGGACCAGACGCTGGGCGAGCGAGCTGAGCACCGGGTGGCTCAGGGTGGCGCCATAGGAGACCAGCTCGCTTTCGATGTCGATCTCGGCAAAGGGCTCCTCGATGATCGCGGCGTCGGTGACCGCATAGCGCAGCTCGATCAGAGTGCCCTGGGCCGACAGCGGCAGGGCATAGACGGCGGTCAGGTCACCGGCGCCCTCGGTGCGGCCCCAGGTGGCGGCCAGGGTGTCCCCCCAGCCGGTGACGTTCCGGAAGGCTCCCCGGGTCGCCAGGCGCTCGCTGCCCACACTGGGGGCCTGGTTGTTGGCCGCCTGGATCTCCAGCTCGAAGGGGCTGGCCGGGGTCACCTCCACCTGCAGCTCCGCCTCCCCCGGCCGGATGCCTGGCAGCACCTCACCCTTGAGCGTCGCGATCAGGGGATCGGCGTCCAGGAGCTGGAAGCGCTCCTGGAGGGTGTGGATGTTGAACGGCGGCTCCGCCCCGAGGGCCAGCCGCTCCCCGATGTATTCCGGTCGCAGCCGGCCGCTGCCGGTGACGGTGATGGCTGCAAGCCGGCCTTCGACGATCCGGATGCGGATGGTGTGGTCCGTCACCTCCTGATCCGGAATCACCGCCCCGGAATTGAGATAGCCCCGGTCGACATAGGCCTGGGTGATCGCCAGCCGCAGGTCCTGCAGATCTTCGCTCGTGATCTCCCGGCCGAGATAGGGCAAGGCCACCTGGCCAAGCTCGTCGTCGTTGAGCGCCGTATTGCCCTCGAAGCGGATCTGGCGCAAGAAGACCCGGGGGAGGCCCGCCAACCGCTGCGGTCCCTCCATGGGAAGCGGGACGGGCGGCAGCTCGATCCCGGGCGCCGGCGGCTGGGGACGAGGGGCTGGCAGTGGCGGCCGGGCGAGGGGGGGCTCCAGGGCGGTCGCCGGGTCGGCAACGGTCTGGGCGCGGCCGGTCAGGCTCGGCAGGAGGGCCATGACCAGGACCAGGGCCGTGGCGACACCCGGATGGAGCCGGCTGGTCGGCCGGCGAAAGACCAAGGCTGGCGCAGGCACGACAGGTCGCTCGGGTCCGGGGTGGGGGAAGGATCAAGGGGTCCGGTGCCCAGCGGCGCCGCTGGCGTCAGCGGCAGCGGTCCGTTCCAGGGTCGCCAGCTCGGGCAGGCCGATCTGGTCCAGGAGCTCGGCGCGCAGCAGCCGGGGTGCAGGATCGTCCGGTAGGCGGTCCGCCAGATTCGCCAGGCAGGTCAGGGCATCGTACCACACCCCCTCCTGAGCATAGGCCACGGCTGCCAGGGCGGTGGGGGCCGGCGGCGGAGCCGCTGTCGGGTCTGGCGGCAAGCGTTCGATCATGCCGCCGGCCACCAGATCCTGCGAGCGGTGCGCCGGATCGAGGACCATGGCCACTGACCACTGGTATTCCTTGCCAGGGGCGAGGCGCAGGCTGTGGCCAGCCAGTCGCCACCGCTGGATGCCTGCCCGGGGCACGCCATCCAGACGTTCCTCCAGAAGCGGCGCCGGGCGCTCCGGATCGATGATGGCCAGCTCCACCGGCTGGGTCACCGGCTGGGAGATATACCAGAACAGGTCCGGCTGGTCCTGGCTGGTCAGACCCACATGGTCCGGGGCCAGCACCGCCACGACCGGCTGGCTGCCATGGCTGCCGCGGGTGGCGCCACCGATCCTGGCCCGGGGCGCGCCCCGGCGGGGAGGCTGGTACACGATCGTGCCGCTGCCGGCGGCTGGTGCCTCGGCCCCGGCCCAGAAAGGCAGCGCCACCGCAACCAGGAGCAGCGCCAGGAGCCAGCTCAGGGGTCTCGGTCGCCGGGGCGGCATGGGGGGCATCCTCCTCAAAGTGGGCTCAGCGGCATGGTTGCGGAGGAGCAAGGGGCCTTCCGCCCGGGATAGAGCCGCCTCCCTGGCCTGAGGGTCCTCTGCTGGAATCCTGATGGAAAAATCCGATCTGTCGGCCCTTTACCAGACCGACTGCCGGCTGTCAAGACTGCTCGGGGACCGGAGCGGCGGGGGGGCTCTGGCCGGCCGGCGGCTCCGGATCGGGGAAGAGCTCGGGATAAAGGCTGCGGGCGCAGTCCGGGCAGATGCCGTGGGTGAAGTCGAGGCCCAGGTGGTCGCTCAAATAGTGGTCCACACTCTGCCAGAACTGGCTGTCGTTGCGCACCCTTTTGCAGTGGCAGCAGATGGGGATGAGATCCTGGAGCAGGCTCAGCTCGGTGATGTCCTCCAGGACCAGGATGGCGAGCCTCTGCTCCGGATCCGGGAAGGGATTGACCGTGACCAGGAGCTCGATATTGACCCGGCCATCCCCGCTCACCCGTTGCAGCTTGGCGCGGCGCCGAATGACCGTGCCCCCTTCAAGACCATCGCGCACCGCAAGACGGATGACGCAGGTGCGGCAGGCGGGGGAGCCGCCGCAGCCGGCGGGGGTTTCCAGGCTGTGCAGGCAGTGCAGCGCCTCGCCGCCCCGGCGCTGCAGCACCTCGGCCGGCGCCAGGCCCAGGGTCTGTTGGGCCGCAGCATTGAGGCCCAGGATGCGGACATCCTCGTCCACCAGAAAGATGGACAGGGGGATGGCATCCAGGATGCGACTCGCAAGGGAGGACTTCTGCTCCAGGGGGGACGGCGGCATCAACGTGACCTTGTCTCGCATAGTCCCAGGCTTCCCGTGCGACAGGCATGATTCCCTGTGATCAGGTGGCGGGCCGTATCTGCGGCAGCACGGACAGCCGCGACCGCAGGGTCAGGTCAGCCACCCGGGGCAGGCGGCGCCCGGACCAGGCTGCCGGCCGGCAGATTCCTGAGGACCGTCACCCCGGCCCCGACCAGGGAGCCGGCGCCGATGTGCACCCCTTCCCGGATCACGGCACCGCTGCCGACCAAGCAGCCATCCTCCACCACCGCGCCGCCGTTGACGATGGCGCCGGTGGCGATATGGCAGTGGCTGCCAACAAGGGCGTCGTGCTCCACCAGGGCCAGGCTGTTGATGATGGCGTTGGCGCCGATGGCCGCGCCGGCGTTGACCACCGCGCCGTGCAGGAGGATGGTGCCGTCCGCCACCGTAGCGTGGCGGGACAGATGGGCCCGGGGCGAAACGATCACCGGCAGCCGGCCGCCCAGACGGGAGAGCTCGGCAAAGAGAGCGGCCCGGCGCTGGGCGCTCCGGATCTGGCCAATGGTGATGAGGAAGGCCAGCTGCCGGTCCCGGAGGCCAGGGATCTCGGCGTCGTCGCCCAGCACCGGGTAGCCCAGAACCTGGGCGCCCGGGGTGAGGGCCGGATCGAGGATGCCGGCGATGGTGAAGCGGCCTTCCGCCTCGACCACGTCGATGCAGGCGTGGCAGTGACCGCCGCCGCCCAGGAGCACGATGGGCTCTGGTGGGCTCGTCATGGCCTTGCTCCGGCGGGCACGCTGCTGGGCAGGTTGACCAGACGGTCCGCCAGCCAGCGGGCGTTGGCCAGGCCGTCGTGGCGGCAGCTCCGGTACATGGGCAGCTCATTGAGCAGCCGCCAGGCTGGGCGGGTGAGGATGCCGGCGCGGTGGGTCTCGGCCAGGAAGAGGTCCCGGGCCGCCCGGTCCGGCAGAAGGATGCTGTTGAGCCAGCAGTTGGCGCGGCCGCCGGCCGGCTCTTCCAGGAAGGTCAGGCCGCTGGTGGCGAAGAAGGCCTGGTAGCGGGCCGCGACTGTCCGCTTTGCGGCCACAAACGCTTCCAGCTGCTCCAGTTGGGCGCAGGCCAGGGCGGCGTTCAGGTTCGGCATCCGGTAGTTGTAGCCCAGGGCATCATGGTCATACAGATACGGGTGGAGGCGCTTGGCGGTGGTGGTCAGGTGCTTGGCCTGGCGGGCCAAGACCGGGTCGCTGGTGACGATGATGCCGCCGCCACCGGCGGTGATGGTCTTGTTGCCGTTGAGGCTGTAGATGCCCAGGAGTCCGAAGGTGCCGCAATGGCGGCCCTGCCAGGTGCTGCCCAGGGCCTCGGCGGCGTCCTCCACCACCGGCAGGCCGTGCTCGGCGCAAGTCGCCACCAGCCGCTCGATGGCCGCGGGCAGGCCGAAGGTGTGCACGGGCAGGCAAGCGGCGATACGCCGGCCGCTCGACCGGTTCAAGAGCACCCCGTCCTGGCGTCTGGTCTCCTGGTCCAGGAAGGCGGCCAGGGCCTCCGGGGAGAGGCCGGCGCAGCGGCGATCCACGTCGACGAACACCGGGGTCGCTCCGCAGTAAGCGATGGCGTTGGCGGTCGCGACAAAGGTCAGGGGCTGGGTGATGACCTCGTCCCCCGGCTGGACCCCGGCCAGGAGCAGGGCGATATGGAGGGCCGCGGTGCCGTTTACGGTGGCCACTGCCTGCGCCGTACCGGTGTACCGTACCACCTCGGCCTCCAGGCGGTCCACGAAGGCCCCCACCGAGGAGACGAAGGTGGAGTCGATGGCCGCCAGGACATATTCCCGTTCCCGGCCCTGGAAGCGAGGCTCGTGGAGAGGGATGGTGGTCTGGGCCGGATAGAGATCCCGGATGAGGGCGATGACCGATTCAAACATTGTAAAGGTCGGCCTTGTAGCGGCTCAGATGGGCGGGATTCCGGAACCAGGCGATGGTTCGCAGCAGGCCCTCGTCCAGGCTGATCTGGTGGGCAAAGCCGGTCAGCTGCCGCAAGCGGCGGTTGTCGCAGCAGAGGCGGAAGACCTCGGAGCCTGGCGGCCGCAGCCGCTGCGGGTCGGCCTCGATGCTGACCGTCTGGCCCATGAGCCGGGCAATGAGGGCCGCCAGCTCCCCCACGGCGATCTCCTGTCCGGAGCCAACGTTGACGGTCTCGCCGACCGCGGCGTCGCAGGCGGCCAGGGCCATGAGTCCCCGGCAGGTGTCCTCCACGTAGTTGAGATCCCGGGTGGGGGTGAGATCGCCCAGCCGGATCCGCTCCTGGCCTGCCGCGATCTGGCTGATGATGGTGGGAATCACCGCCCGGGCGGACTGGCGCGGGCCATAGGTGTTGAAAGGCCGGGCTACAGTCACCGGCAGCCCGAAGGCCCGGTGGAAGGAGACCGCCACGGCGTCGGCGCCGATCTTGGAGGCGGCATACGGGGATTGGGCCTGGAGGGGATGGCCTTCATCCATGGGCACATAGCGGGCAGTGCCATAAACCTCCGAGGTGGAGGTCTGGATCAGCCGCTGGCAGCGGCCGTCGAGCGCCGCCTGGCAGATGTTGAGGGTGCCCTGGACATTGGTGGCCAGGTAGCTGGCCGGCGCCTGGTAGGAATACGGGATGGCGATAAGGGCCGCCAGATGGAAGATCACCTCCATCTCCCGGGCCAGCCAGCGGCAGAAGTGGGGATCCCGGACATCCCCTGCCACCACCTCTGCTGCGGGCGGCAAGTCCAGGCCCTCCAGCCAACCCCAGGAGCCGAAGGAGTTGTACTGGCACAGGGCCCGCACCTGGCAGCCCTCTTGCAGCAGCAGTTCCGTGAGATGGGAGCCGATGAAGCCATCGGCGCCGGTGACGAGGACCTTTCTGCCGGCAAGATCCATGGCGCCCCCCACAAGGGCTCGGGATGAAGGAACGGCCAACGTCCACTATCTTGCCCCATCGCTGGGGTGCTGGAAACTTTTTTTTGCAGCAGCCTCTTTTCTCTCAAGTTCCTTGGGCAGCCGGTCGATGAGGAGGATAACGATGAAATGGGTCTGCGGGATGGGCAGGAGGCGATGAAGGCAGCCCGAGGTGTGGCCGCGTACAAGCGGCAGCTGGCAGAAACGGGCCGTGCTGCCGAGGGAGAGGGCCTGAAGCTTCTGGCCCAATATCTCGAACAGGCCAGGGTCGCAGGCCAGGCTGGTGATCAGCACCAGCGGGCCGCCCATCTGGGCCGGGCTGCGGTCCTGCTGGCCGAATGGCAGAAAGCCATGACCGCTGGCTCCGACCCGGGGCCGGCCAGCCGTCTTTGCCATTTGTGGCAACGGCTGCTGTGGGGAGCCATTCTCGAGCGGGACGGCCGCCGGCTGGAGCGCCTGGCCGCCATGGTCGCAAGGCTCGACCAGATCTTGTCGGCGGGCACCGAGGGCGCCGCCGCGCCAGCCGCCATGCGGCGGCGGGCCTGATCCCGGCCGGCCGGAGCGTGCATCGTCCATTCCTGATCCGGGATGGACGTCGATTCCCAACTGGTCGCACACCAGGCGCCGCCTGACGGGGCGGCGGTGCGGGCCAGCGTTCGGCAGCGCAACGGCACGCGGGAGCGTGCCCAGGAGGACGCACATGGATGTCAACGCGAATCTGGAGGTCAAGGCCTACGGGCTGCCGGCAATTGCGCCTTCGGAGCGCGAGGAGCGCAACAAGCCGGAGATCAGACCCGTAACGGAGGGGCAAGGGGCAGCAGGATTGGCCCTGGACGACAAGGTCCTCAAGGAGCGGCCTCGCCGGGCCGGCCAGGCGGAGGCCGGTGGCTCGACGTCCGCTGCCGAGATCCAGGAGCGGGTGGCCATGGCCCAGGAGCGTCTGGAATCCCTGGGCAGCTCCCTGGGCTTCGAGGTCAACGAGGAGACCGGCCGAGTGGTGATCGAGATCACCGACCGGGCAACAGGCGAGGTGATCCGCCAGATCCCCAGCGAGGATCTGGTGAAGCTCGAAGCCAAGCTGGCCGAGCTGGTGGGCCTGCTCTTCGATCAGCACGCCTAGCCCGGTTCCGCCCCCCCCCCGCCGGTCCGGGGTCGGCTCTTGCCCTTCGGACCGGTCCTGCTCCCCAGGCCCGCTCCGGCGGGCCTGGCCCGTTTCTCCCCCGCTGTCCCCTCCGCCTGGTCCCGCCTTGGTCTGCACCGGAAAACGCCGGCGACTTTTTTCTTGACAACCCGGCCGCCCGCCTTTAAGATTCGGCCCCAAACTGAATGGGCGTTCAGTCGTTCACCTGTTCATATCAACACACCAAGGAGACCAAGACGATGTCGAAGCTAGTCCCCCCCCATGGAGGAAAGGGCCTGACCTGCTGCCTGCTCAAGGGCCACGATCTGGAAGCCGCTCGCGAGAAGGCCGAGAAGCTGAAGAAGATCAAGATCAGCGCCCGGGAGAACGGCGATCTGATCATGATGGGTATCGGCGGCTTCAGCCCCCTCACCGGCTTCATGACCCGGGCCGACTGGAAGAGCGTCTGCGAGAACTTCACCCTGTCCGACGGCACCTTCTGGCCGGTGCCGGTGACCCTGTCCTGTGACAAGGCCGATGCCGACGGCATCACCACCGGTGACCAGATCACCCTGGTGAACGACTCGGGCGAGAACATGGCCATCATGACGGTCACCGAGAAGTACCAGGTGACCGAGGCCGACAAGCGCTTCGAGTGCGAGAAGGTCTACAAGGGCAACGGCGAGGAAAGCGCCGACGGCAAGTTCTGGGAGATTGCCCCCAAGGATCATCCGGGCGTCAAGATGGTGCTGGCCCAGAAGGAGTTCAACCTGGCCGGCCCGGTGCAGGTGCTGTCCGAGGGCGACTTCCCGCAGCGCTTCCCGGGCGTCTATATGACCCCGTCCGAGGCCCGGGCCAAGTTCGACGAGCGCGGCTGGTCCACCGTCGCCGCCCTGCAGCTCCGGAATCCCATGCACCGCTCCCACGAGTTCCTGGCCAAGATCGCGGTCGAGGTGTGCGACGGCGTCTTCATCCACTCCCTGGTGGGCAACCTCAAGCCCGGTGACATCCCGGCCGAGGTGCGGATCAAGTGCATCGACGTTCTCATCGACAAGTACTTCGTGAAGGAGAACATCGTCCAGGGCGGCTATCCTCTGGATATGCGCTATGCCGGCCCCCGGGAGGCCCTGCTCCATGCCACCTTCCGCCAGAACTACGGCGTCAACCGGCTGATCGTCGGCCGTGACCATGCCGGCGTCGGCGACTTCTACACCCTGTTCGAGGCCCAGGAGATCTTTGACCGCATCCCGAAGCCGGAAGGCGCCGGCAAGGCCCTGCTGTGCCAGCCCCTGAAGATCGACTGGACCTTCTACTGCTTCAAGTGCGACGGTATGGCCTCCCTGCGCACCTGCCCCCACGGCAAGGAGGACCGGGTGGTCCTGTCCGGCACCAAGCTCCGCAAGGCCCTGTCCGAGGGCGCCGAGGTGCCGGATCACTTCGGCCGCGACGAGGTCCTGGTCATCCTGCGGGAGTACTACGAAGGTCTCACCGAGAAGGTGGAGATCAAGATGCAGTCCCACGCCGCCGCCAGCGCCATGAAGTAAGCTCGGTCAGGCAGCTTTCTCTGTGTGCGAAGGGAGACGGCGGCAACGTCGTCTCCCTTCGCTATTTCAGGCGGAGGGTACTCCTGTCTCATCATGACCGCCACCGGCGCCAATCCCGAAGCGGATCTCAGCCGTCCGGCCGTTGTCGAGCGGCTGGCCCGGGTGCTGGGGCCTCATCGGGTGCCTGGCCGTTTCAAGATCGTCGCTGATACCTCCGACTTCTTCCGGGTCGACTACCACGACGTGGTGATCCTGGGCCAGACCCCCTATCTCATCAGCACCTGCGAGCGGGAGGGTCGGTTCGGTCTGGACGACGAGCCCAAGCACTGGGTGCGCCGGGCCACCGATCTGGACAGCGGTGCCACGGTCATCCTCAAGATGGTCTTTCTGGAGCGTTTCCAGGCCCGGGTCGGCGGTATCGTCTTCGACTGCTACCGCAGCCCCAAGAAGGAGGCCCGCATCCTGGATTTGGTGCGCGGCGACCTGCGCTTCATGCAGGGCCGGTGGGTCGCGGACGCCGGCGGCAACGTGGTGCGGATCCTGGACTATATCCGGGGGGTACGCTTCGACGACTGGGTCCTGGAGCGGGCGGCCGATCACCAGCGCTATTTTCAGAGCCATTTGCGGGAGGTGCTGGTGATCTTCCTGGAGCTGGCCCGGGCCATCGCCTGGCTGCATGAGCACGGGGAGAAGCACGGCGACATCCGGCGGGATCATATCCTGCTGGATCGCGAGAGAGGGCTGTGCCGCTGGATCGATTTCGACTTCGACTACGTACACCACGGCGAGAGCATGGCCGGCTATGACCTCTTCGGCCTGGGCAGCATCCTGATCTTCCTGGTGGGCGGCGGCGATGTGACGCTGGACAGCCTGGCGGCCACCCGGCCGGCGGTGGTGGACCGCCTCCGGCCGGAGGATGGCCATATCATCTTCAAGAATCGCGTGGCCAGCCTCCGGAAGGTGTATCCTTACCTCCCTGGCTCCCTCGACTTCATCCTCCGCCACTTCTCCCAGGGGGCGGAGATCTTCTACGATCATGCCGACCAGTTTCTGGCCGATCTCGGGGCCGCGATCGCCGATCTGCCCGCCGGGGACGCATGATCGGAGCCGGGCCGCGCCGGCCCGGGCGGTGCCCCGCGGAGGGAGGTCTTGACCCATGAACGAGCATGCTGCCGGCGCGCCGGCCTCGAAACAGGAGCGCCGCCTGCTGCTGGCGGTGGATGGATCGGAGAACGCCCAGCGGGCGGTGGCCTATGTGGCCGATTTTTTCGCCAGTCTCCCAGCGGTGCGGGCGACGCTGCTCACCATCGTCCCCATCCCGGCCGGAGACTATTTTGCCAACGACACCGAGCGGGCCACCTGGGTGGGCGAGCGGCAGGAGGAGGCCCGGCAGATGCTGGCCACCCATGTCCGTATCCTCACCGGCGCCGGTTGGCCGCCGGAGCGGGTAGCCACCCAGATCGAGGTCTTGGAGGTGCGCTCCATCGCTGACCGCATCCTGGAGGAGCAGCAGCGGGGTGGGTTCTGCACGGTGGTTATCGGCCGGCGGGGCATTTCCCGCCAGGAGGAGTTCATCTTCGGCAGCACCTCGAACCGCATCCTCCATATGGCCAAGGACTGTGCCGTGCTGGTCGTGGAATGACCTCTCTACCCGATTGTTCCTCGGAGCTCGCTATGGGGCAGGAGATCCAAGTAGGTCTGGGCAGGCGCAGCTATCCCATTGTCATCCAGGCCGGGATGCTGGCCGCGGTGGGCAGAGACCTTGCCGGCCGCGCCATCGCCAAGCGCTATCTGGTGGTGGCGGACGACCAAGTTGCCCGCCTGCACGGGGCATCCCTTCTCGCCTCCCTGGCCAGTGGCGGCCTGACCGCTGACTTGCTCACCTTCCCGGCCGGGGAGGCGAGCAAGAGCCTGGCCACGGTGGGGCAGCTGGCCAGCCAGCTGGCCCAGCGGGGAACCGATCGCCGGGACGGGCTCATCGCCCTGGGCGGCGGCGTGACCGGTGACATCACCGGCTTTCTCGCAGCGGTCTACATGCGAGGCATCCCCTTCGTGCAGGTGCCCACCACCCTCCTGGCTCAGGTGGACAGCTCGGTGGGGGGCAAGACCGGCGTCGACATCCCGGAGGGCAAGAACCTGGTGGGCGCCTTCTACCAGCCGCGGGCGGTCTACATCGACACCCGGGTTCTGGCGACCTTGCCGGCAGCGGAGCTGCTCAACGGCCTCGCCGAGGTGGTGAAGTACGGGGTGATCCGGGATGCCGCTCTGTTCGCGTCCCTGGAGGAGCAGCAGGCGGCGATCCTGGCCCGGGACCTCCCGGTGCTGGAGCGGGTGATCGCCCGCTGCTGCCAGATCAAGGCCGAGGTGGTGGCCGCCGACGAGACCGAGGCGGATCTGCGGCGGATCCTCAACTTCGGTCACACCATCGGCCATGCCGTGGAGGCATCCTCCGGCTACGCCCTGGCCCACGGGCTGGCGGTGGCCATGGGCATGGCGGCAGCGGCCGACATCGCGGTGGCCAAAGGCATGCTGGCTTCCGCCGAGCGGGACCGCCTGGAGCGGCTGCTTGCGGGCTTCGGGCTGCCGGTGCGGCTGCCGGCTGGCCTGGACCGGCAGGCGGTGCAAGGCTTCCTCAGGACGGACAAGAAGGCGGTGGCCGGCCGGCCTTTCTTCGTTCTGCCCCGGGCCATCGGCGAGGTGGAGATCACCGGCGCCGTGGACGAGGCCCTGGTGGCGGCGGTGCTGGCCGGTCGGGCCGGCTAGACCGCGCAGCGGAAGCCGTAGATATCGCTCCAGACATCCTCCCGCTCCGTGAGCCGCAGGCCGATTGTCACCACTTGGCTGCTGGTCCAGCAGCCGCCTTTGAGGAGAAAGCGCCGGCCTGGCCGGCTGCCACCCTCCTCGCCACCCCAGGGGCTGCTGGTCCACTCCCAGACATTGCCCAGAAGGTCGCAGATGGCGAAGGGGCTGGCTGCCTGGGGACCGAAGCGGCTGACCGCCGTGGTGCCACCTTGCCGGCTGAGCTCGAAGTTGCCCAGGCGCTCCACCCACAGATCGCCCCAGGGAAAGAGACGGCCGTCCGGGCCCCGGGCGGCGGCCTCCCACTCCTCCTCGCTGGGCAGGCGCTTTCCAGCCCAGGCAGCAAAGGCCATGGCATCCTGTCGGCTGACCTGGGTCACGGGATGGTTGTGCCGGTTGGCCAGGCTGCTGCCCGGTCCCTGGGGATGCCGCCAGCAGGCGCCGGCCACCCGCCGGGCGGCGGCCGTCCGGCTCAGGCTGACAACGGCCCGGCCGCGCTCGTCCTTGCCCTGCCACACCCGGGCGGTATGGACCAGACCGAAGCCGGCCCGCTCCGCCTCTGTCTCGTACCCGGTGTCCCGGACGAACAGCTCAAAGAGGTCGTTGGTCACCGGGTACTGGCCGAGGTGGAAGGAGGGGAGGGTGACCTGCCGCAGGCCGGATTCGTTGGCCCGGGGATGGGGATTGCCCACGGTATAGGTCCCCGCTGGGATATGGACGAAGCGGGGGGTGAACCGCTCCAGGATCTGGGCCACGTAGTCCTCTTGCCGCTCGTCCAGGAGACCGGTGCGCAGGGCCAGGGCATCGGGGGGCTCCAGGTATTCTGACAGAATCTCCAGGGGCGAGGCGTCGGTGGCGGTGGGGGGCGCCGGAGCCCCCCCTGCCCGTGGGACATCCTCCAGGTCGACTCCGGTGCCCACCTGGCGGTCCGGGCCGACCTCCTGGGCCGCACCAGCCAATGCCTCCCCGGCCTCGGCGGTGACCTGGGATTCGTCCACCTCCTCCAGCTCTTCGACCTCGTCGAAGTCGACGGCCTCTGCCAGGTCTTCGAGATCAGCGGCCGGCATGGCCTCGCCGGTATCGAGGCCCTGGTCCCCGGGCAGGGGCTCGATCCCCTGGACGACCTCCGCCTCGTCGGCCTCCTCCAGCTCTTCGACCTCGTCGAAGTCGACGGCCTCTGCCAGGTCTTCGAGATCACCGGCCGGCATAGGCTTGCCGGTATCGAGGTCCTCGTCCCCGGGCAGGGGTTCGATCCCCTGGACGATCTCCGCTTCGTCGGCTTCCTCCAGCTCTTCGACCTCGTCGATCTCGACGGCCTCTGCCAGGGCTTCGACATCATCCGGAGGCATGGCCTCGCCGGTATCGAGGTCCTCATCCCCGG
>JBFMBH010000046.1:13389-27411 GCA_040755095.1 Thermodesulfobacteriota bacterium | reverse complement strand
TCCTTGCAAGATGACCAGAGCGACGTCGTTGCCAGCCCTCGTCCGCCGCCCCTGTTGCCGGGACGGTCGTCGCCGGAATCAACTGTAACATGGAAGGAAGGCCGGCGTAAAGGATAACGCCGCAGGCTCTCGGCTCCGGACGGGCTATTTCTCGGCATTCACCCGGTTGGCCGCCGCCGCCACCCCCCGGCTGATCAGAAGCTCCAGCCCCTCCAGCACCAGGGGGAAGCGGCTGGCCAACACCTCCAGCTCAGCTGGGCCCAGCCGGCCCAGGACATGATCCCGGCCCTCCAGCTCCGCCGGGGGCCGACTGATGCCGATCTTGATCCGCGGGTAGCTGTCGGTGCCCAGGGCGGCAGTGATGGAACGGATGCCATTGTGGCCGCCTGCGCCACCGCGGGCCACCACCTTGACCCGGCCCAGCGGCAGATCCAGATCGTCGTGGATGACCACCAGGTCCGCGGGCTGCAGGCGGAAGTAGCCGGTGATCCCGGCCACGGCCAGGCCGCTGTTGTTCATGAAGGTCTGGGGCTTGACCAGCAGGACCGGCTGGCCGGCGATCCGACCCTCCGCGGTCAGGGCCTGCCAGCGGCTGCTGCGGAAGGTCAGGCCCTGGCCTGCAGCCAGGTGGTCGAGCACCAGAAAGCCGATGTTGTGCCGGGTCTGGGCGTATGCTGGGCCGGGGTTGCCGAGGCCGATGACCAGGAGCACGATGGACCTCCTTGGGACCGGTGGTGCCAACAGCAAGGGGGCCGGCAGGACGCATGGTCCTGGCGGCCCCCTTCAAAGCGCGGGGACAGTAAGCGGCAGGCGCTATTCGGTGCGGCTCGGGGCTGCCACCGACACGCAGAGCGTCTCGGGGTTATCCTTGAGCTCGACCCCGGCCGGCAAGGTCAGCTCCTTGAGGAGGATCTTCCCCCCCAGGTCGAGCCCGGCGACATCCACCTCCACGGCATCCGGCACCGACAAGGGCAGGCCCTCCACGTGCACCCGTTGCACCGCCACCAGCAGACTGCCACCCTGGTCAACCCCGAGGGCCTTGCCGGTATACTGCAGCGGCACGGAATACCGGCGCTTCTCCTGCAGGGAGATCTCGTAAAAATCGGCATGCAGGAGGTCATCCCCCACCGGATCGGTCTGGACCTCCTTGACCATGACATGGTGCTGACTGGCCCCGTCGTCACCGCTGACGTTCAGGGTCAGCACCGCGTTCTGCTCATGGATCCGCAAGAGGGCCCGGGTGAGCTCCTTGGATTCAAAGGACAGGGCAACGGCCTTGGTCCCGGGTCCATACAGCACCGCCGGGGTCCGGCCCTGACGCCGCAGGCTTCGGGCCCCTCCCTTGCCTCTGGTGTGCCGCACCGCGGCATCGAGTGTCTCCTGAAACATCGGCTGCAGCCTCCACTGCTCCCCGTGCGGGGATCAAAGGTCCTTTCCCAGCCGGGCAGCCGCGACCGCCCGGCAAGCATACGCCCAACTTGGGCCGATCCCGGAGCCATGCGAGGCTCCGGCAGATTCCATCAGACGAACAACGAACTCACCGAGTCCTCGGCGTGGATGCGGCGGATCGCCTCGCCAAGAAGGGACGACACCGACAAGACCCGGATCCGCGGGCAGTTGAGAGCCGCACCCCGCAAGGGGATGCTGTTGGTCACCACCAGGGTCTGGATCCGGGAGCGGCTGATCCGCTCAACAGCCGGCCCGGAAAGCACGGCATGGGAACAGCAGGCATGCACCTCGGTGGCACCGGACTGGGCCAGAATGTCGGCAGCGGCGCACAGGGTGCCAGCGGTATCCACCATGTCGTCCACCAGGATCGCCACCTTGCCCTCGACACTGCCGATCACGTGCAGGGCGGTCGACTCGTTGGCCCGCTCCCGCCGCTTGTCGATGATCGCGAGTCCGGCGTCCAGACGCTTGGCGATGGCCCTGGTGCGCTCCACGCCCCCGGCATCCGGCGAGACCATGACCAGATCCCGGGGAAAGGTCTTGCGAATATGCTCCAGGAGCACGGGCGCCGCAAAGAGGTGGTCCACCGGGATCGAGAAGAAGCCCTGGATCTGGCCGGCGTGCAAATCCATGGCCAGCACCCGGCGCACCCCCACCGCCATCAGCATATCCGCGACCACCTTGGCCGTGATGGGCACCCGAGGCGCCACCTTCCGGTCCTGGCGGGCATAGCCGTAATAGGGCATGACCGCGGTGATCCGCCGGGCCGACGCCCGGCGCAGCGCATCCACCATGATGACCAGCTCCATGAGATGCTCATTCACCGGCGGGCAGGTGGGCTGGATGACGAACACATCCGACCCCCGGACATTCTCACCAATCTCGACGAAGGTCTCGCCATCGCTGAAGTGGCGGATGTCCGCCCGGGACAGCGGGATCTTCAGATAGTCGCAGATCTCCTGGGCCATCTCCCGGTTGGCGTTGCCTGGAAAAACCTTCATCCGGTCCAGCATGTTCGTCCTCAACAAGGCGATTCGCACTCCCCCTGACCCGAGTCCGCCAGGGCAGACCGCGAGGGAGAGCCAAACAGGACACCAGCGATCTGGCTGGGGCGGGAGGATTCGAACCTCCGAATGCGGGTTCCAAAGACCCGTGTCTTACCGCTTGACGACGCCCCAGCAGCCATCCTCAACACGACGCCGGCCAGCGGCTCATAAAGGCTTACGACAGGGTGTGGGTCAAGAATACGCCTGGGCCGTGGCGCTGCAGGAGCGAGCTTCTGGCCGCCTGGGCCCGTTGCTCCTCGTCGAACAGCCCAAAAACGGTGGGACCGCTGCCGCTCATGAGGGCGCCAACGGCACCAGCGGTCAGCAGCTCGGTTTTGATCGCAACGATCTCGGGGTAGCGGCCGGCGGTCACTGCCTCGAGGTCGTTGCCCAGGCCGACCCATTCCCCTGGCCCGACCTGAAAAGACAGACCCCCAGCTTGAACGCGGCCTACCATATATGGATTACCCTCCCTTGTCAACGCCAAATTCTCGTAGGCCCAGGCCGTGGAAACGGGGAAGCCCGGGTTGACCAGCACCACCCACCAGGGCCCGGGAGCGGGCCGGGGATCGAGGATCACCCCGGTGCCGGTCGCCAGGGCGGTGGGGGCGGGCAGAAGAAAGAACGGCACGTCAGCGCCGAGCCTAGTCCCCAGGGCCAGCAGGTCGTCCTGGCGCAAAGGCAGCCCGCACAGCTCATTGAGGCCGAGCAGCACCGTGGCGGCGTCGCTTGAGCCGCCTCCCAGCCCAGCGGCGATCGGGATGGTCTTGCTCAGAACAATATCGATTCCCACCCGCAGCCCCGTCCGCTCCAGGAAGGCCACCGCGGCCCGGAACGCGAGGTTGCCCTCATCCGCGGGCAGGGCACTGTCCGGGCAGGTCAGGGTGATCCCGGTGCCGGTCACCGCCAGCTCGACCCTGTCGTGCAGGGCCAGCTTCTGCATCAGGCTGACCAGATCGTGGTAGCCGTCGGGGCGGCGGCGGACGACCCGCAAGAACAGATTGATCTTGGCCGGAGCGGCGAGACAAACCGACGCCGAGGCAGCACCAGGGGGTGCAGGCATCAGGCCCAATCCTTAGCGGCAGGTCTTGACGAAGCGCAGCCGGAGATCGTACAGCACCGTGGCCAGCAGGCTCTCCTCCTCCTGGTCCAGGTTGCCCCGGGTCTTGTCTTGCAGAACCGAAAGGGTGTCGATGGTGTGCTTGGCGAGGGCTGGATCCTTGGCGGTCTTGCCCGTGACCGGGTCCGGCAGCTCGCCCAGAAGATAGAGGGCCGAGGTGTTCAAGGACAGGACCAGGGCGGTGAAGGTCACCTCCGGCAGCACACACTGGCCATCCCGCCACACCCGGCCCTCCGGGCATTCGCACCCATCCGCCCCCCCTTGGCCCTTGTCCGAGCTGGCGTCATCCGGTCTCATCGCCTCCCTCCTCGGAACGCCGTGCGATCAGGGCACGACCGCTAGACCTCGAGCGCCCAGGCGTCGTCGATCTGGGGCAGCTCTCGGACCGTTTGCAGAAGGTCCTTGCCGATCAGGGGATCGGTGGCAAGGAGGATGATGTTGCGCCCCTTCTCGCCCTCCTGTCCCACCGCCATCCGGGAGATGTTCACACCGCCGTTGCCGATGGTGGAGCCCAGGGCACCGATCACCCCTGGCCGATCCCGGTTGTAGACAAAGAGCATGGGGCCGTCGATGTCGGCCTCCAGGCGGAAGGTGTTGAGGCGCACCAGCCGCGGCTCCTTGCGGCCGAACACGGTGCCGGCCAGGACGTTGTCGGAGCCGGCCGCCCGCACCCGCACGGTCAGAAGATTGGTGAAGTCTTCCGACTGGCGGCTTTTTGATTCCACCACCCGGATCCCCCGCTCCTGGGCAATGACCGGCGCGTTGACGTAGTTGACCGCGTCCTGGAGGATGGGGGTGAACAGGCCCTTCAGAAAGGCGACCGTAATGGGCTGGCTGTTGATTTCCGCCAGATCCCCGGTGTACTCAAGGGTCACCTCGGAAACGCTGCCCTGGGCAATCTGCATGTGGAAGGAGCCCAAACGCTCGGCCAGGGCCACATAGGGACCGATGCGGGAGAGCATCTCCGCGCTCACCGAAGGCACATTGACGGCGTTGGTTACGGTGCCCCGGAGCAGGTAGTCGGCCATCTGCTGGGCGATGGCCGTGGCCACGTTCTCCTGGGCCTCGGTGGTGGAGGCGCCCAGGTGGGGGGTACAGATGAAGTTGTCCAGGGCCAGAAGCGGGGTCTCGGCGGTGGTGGGCTCCTTGGCGAAGACGTCCAGGGCCGCGCCGGCGATCTCACCGCCCTGCAGGGCCTCCAGCAGGGCCTCCTCGTCGACGATGCCACCCCGGGCGCAGTCGATGAGCATGGCGTCCTTCTTCATGGCCGCGAAGGCCTCACGGCCGACCAGCTTCTGGGTCTCCTTGGTGAGGGGCACGTGCACCGAGATGTAGTCGGAACGGCGATACAGATCCGCCAGACTCACCAGCTCGATGCCCAGGCGCTCCGCCACGTCCGCCGGGATGTGCGGATCGAAGGCAATGACCTGCATCCTGAGGCCAGCGGCCCGGTTGGCGACAATGGAGCCGATCCGACCGATGCCGATGATGCCCAAGGTCTTGCCGGTGATCTCCCGGCCCATGAACCGCTTCTTCTCCCACTTGCCGGCCTTCATCGAGGCGGTGGCCTGGGGAATGTTCCGGGACAGCGCCATGAGCATGGCGAGGGCATGCTCGGCGGTGGTGGTGGTGTTGCCCTCCGGGGCGTTCATGACCACAATGCCCCGCTGGGTGGCAGCAGCGACGTCGACATTATCAAGGCCAATGCCGGCCCGCCCTACCGCCTTGAGGCTGTCCGCCGCTTCGATGATCTCGGCAGTGACCTTGGTGGCGCTCCGGATGACGAGGCCGTGGTAGTCCTTGATGATCGCCTTCAGCTCGGCTGGCGGCAAACCGGTGCGGACATCCACCGCAAGCCCTGCTTCCCGCATGATCGACACGCCTGCCGGTGCCAGATTGTCGCTGACCAGTACCCTCATGGAAGTTCCTTTGCCCACCGCGAGATGAAAACTGGTGAGGATCCGGGATCGAGGGCGCCGCTCCCGCCGCAGCTGCCCCCGGTGCCCTCCCCGAAGCCCGGCCCCAGGCTGGCCCCGGGGCAAAGAATGGCCTTCGAATATGCTCGCCGGGCCGTTCTTTGTCAAGAACAATTGCCCCCGCCCGGCCGGGCGCGGCAACCGCGTTCCGGCACTTTTTCATTGCCAAGATCGGATTCCCTTCACTACCATGTGGGGCCATGGACAAGACGACTTCGCCCCCCCCTCCCGGCCTGGCCCTGCTCGCGCAGCTCGATGCCCTGTATCCCGAGGCCCGCATCGCCCTCCATTTCGGCTCGCCATTGGAGCTCCTGGTGGCCACCATGCTTTCGGCCCAGTGCACCGACGAGGTGGTCAACCGGGTGACCCCCGCCCTCTTCGCCCGCTACCGCACCGCCGCCGATTTCGCCGCCGCTCCCCAGGCGGAGCTGGAAAAGGCCATCTACTCCACCGGCTTCTTCCGCAACAAGGCCAAGCACCTCCGGGCCAGCTGCCAGCTGCTGGTGGATGCCTTCGGCGGCCAGGTGCCGAAGACCATGGAGGAGATGCTTCGCCTGCCCGGGGTCTCCAGAAAGACCGCCAACATCGTCCTGGCCAATGCCTACGGCGTGGTGGTCGGCATCCCGGTGGATACCCACGTCAAGCGGCTGGCGGGCCGTTTGGGCCTGTCCGCCGCCCGGCAGCCGGAACGGATCGAGGCCGACCTCATGGCCCTGGTGCCCCGGAAGGACTGGGGCCGGGTCTCCTACGCCCTCATCGCCCACGGCCGCGCCCTGTGTCTGGCCAGGAAGCCCCGCTGCGCCCAGT
Organism: Thermodesulfobacteriota bacterium; assembly: GCA_040755095.1. Taxonomy (NCBI): domain Bacteria; kingdom Pseudomonadati; phylum Thermodesulfobacteriota; species Thermodesulfobacteriota bacterium. The sequence goes on along the minus strand of JBFMBH010000046.1, from coordinate 21,013 downwards.
GCCCCCTGGCGCCGACCTGCCCGTCGGCGTTCAAGGTATAGGATGGGGATGCGGCCGCCACCCGCCGTATGCCCTACGGGGTCCTGAACAGATGCGCAAAGTCCGCCGGGCCGTCGTCATCGTCGCCGGCGTCAGCGGGAACCGGCCGGGCCAGCTCCAGGCGACAGCGTTCGGCCAGCCTGGCGTATTCCTTGCGAAACAGGCGGACACCCAGGTTGGGATCCGCGAGGTAGCCCAGGATGTTCTCCTCCACCTGCCGGATCAGCTCGGCCAGCACCGCCGCCCGCTCGCTGGCGGCGACGAACTGCCGGGTCTTGCGGACCACCAGCGACAGCTCGGGGCCCATGGCCGCCCGCACACAGGCGGCGAGATCCGGCTCCTTGCGGACCACCTCCTCCCACACCCCGGCGGGCACCGGGGTCCGCAGCTGGCAGGTCAGGGTTACCTGCCAGCGGTCCCCGGCCAGCGGCCGTGACTGGTCGATCAGCTCCATGACCACCCCGGTCGCAAGCTCCCGCCGCTCCACAACGATGTGGCATGCCTCTCGGCTCTTCTCCATACGCACCTCCTGCCCCCGAGCCCAACGGAATGCCGGCGATCCCGGCCAGGGGAGCGGCAGTATATGAAAGGAACGGCCATACCGCAAGAGGTGGGCACCCGTCGCCCCGTGCTGCTGGCCATCTTTCTGGTGGCGGTGGGGCTCAGGTCCCTGACCCTGGCGCAGAGCGCCGACAACCCCCTCCTCTACAGCCTGGATCTGGACGAGGCCTACTACCTGGACCTGGGCCGCCGCATCGCCGCCGGCGCCTGGTGGGGCGAGGATCGCGCCTTTTTCATGGATCCCCTCTACGGCTACCTCCTGGGGGGGGTCTTCCGCCTGTTGGGCGACAACCTGACCATCGTCCGACTGCTGCAGATCGTTCTCGACGCCAGCAACGTGCTCCTCCTCGCTGCCGTAGGGAACCGGCTGGGCTGGCGGCGCGCCGGGCTCCTCGCCGCCGGCCTCTACGCCCTCTATAAGCCGGCCTTCATCCATCCCTTGTTCCTCCTCAAGACCACCCTGTCGGTGCACGGGCTGCTGGTTTTTCTTCTTCTGGCCTTGAAGACGGTGGCCGAAAACCGGAAGCCGCACTGGCTGGGGCTCGGTATCCTGGCTGGGCTGCTGGCCTTGCTGCGGGCCAACCTCATCCTGGTGCTGCCGCTGACCGTCCTGGCCGGGCTCCTGCTGGAGCGACCGTTGGACCGGCGGCGCCTGGCGGGTCTCGCTCTCCTGGTCGCCGGCTGCCTGGCAGTCCTGGCGGTCTCCGGCGGTCGCAACCTCTGGCAGGGGGGCGAATTCGTGGCCCTCACCACCCAGGGCGGCCGCCTGTTTTTCAGCAGCAACAACGCCAGCAACACCAGCGGCCGCTACGGGGTACCGGCCTTCGCCGGTCTGACCCCGGAGAGGGCGGAGACCGATTTCCAGGAGGAGGCGGAGCGCCGCACCGGCCAGGCCATGACGCCCGGCGAGGTGTCCCGCTACTGGCTGGCCATGGCCCTGCGGGATCTGACCGGCCAGCCTTCGGTGGTGCCGGTCCTCTTGGCAAACAAGCTCCGGCACTCCGTGGCCGATTTCGAGGTGCCAGTCAATCAGTCCTTCGAGGTGGCAGCTCGTTTCGCCGCTGTCCTCCGATGGCCGCTGCCCACCTTCGCCATCGCCTTCGCTGGCGGCGTGCCGGGGCTTTTTCTGGGCTGCCGCCGCCAGCCACGAACCGCCTGGCTGCTGGTCCCGGTGGCGGTTGCCCTGGGCACCAGCCTGCTCTTCTACGCCTCCGGCCAGTTCCGGCTGCCGGCGGTGCCCGCCCTGCTCCTGGGCACCGGCATCAGCCTGGACCTGCTTGCGCACTGGCTCCAGGAGCGGCGCTGGCTGCCGGCGGCGGTTCTGACGGCCGCCGGCCTTGGCCTCCTGGCTTTATCCCTGGGGCTGGGCCGGCCAGCGCCCACCATCTTCGAAGAGATCCTTCTGGCCCGGGGCTACTGGGGCCTGCATGACCTGGACCGGACAAGGACGATTGCCACCCGCGCCAGCGCCACCTATCCGGACCGGGCCGAGATGCCCATCCTCCTCGGTCTCATCGCCCTGGCCGAGGGCGACCCCCAGGCCGCTATCCGCCACAACCAGGAGGCGCTCCGCCGGGATCCCAGGAGCGACACCGCCTGGCACCACCTGGGGGTGGCCCTCCTGGACAACGGCCAACCGGCGGCGGCCTACCCGGCCTTGCAGCAGGCGCTGCACCTCCGGCCAGACGGCAAGAAGCTCTACAACCTGGGCCGGACCCTGGCGGCCCTGGGGCAAGCCCAGGCCGCCGGCGAGGCCTTCCGGCGCTCGTTCGCCCTGCTCCGGGGGGGCGATCCCTTGCGGCCCGAAGTGGAGGCCGCCCTCTTGGCACTTGAAGCCCAGTCGAAAGCACAATATGATACCGGCGGCCAGTGACCTTCCCGGCGGCCATCCCCCGTTGACGCCAGTCTGTCCGGCGGGCTTCCTGGCCCGCAGTCCTCCCCCAACCGGAGCAGTCCATGACCCTCCAGATCTCCAACACCATGAGCGGCCGCAAGGAGCCCCTGGTGCCAGCCGCCGGCAGCCATGTCCGGATGTACGTCTGCGGCATCACCGCCTACGACTACTGCCATATTGGCCATGCCCGCTCCACCCTCGTGTTCGATATGATCTACCGGTACCTGCTCCACAAGGGGTATCAGGTGACGTACGTCCGCAACTTCACCGACATCGACGACAAGATCATCAGGCGGGCCCAGGAGCAGGGGACAACCTGCCAGGAGCTGGCCGGGCGCTTCATGGCCGCCTTCACCGAAGACATGGAGCGGCTGGGGGTGGCGAAGCCCACCCTGGAGCCCCGGGCCACCGAGCACCTGCCGGAGATGATCGCCCTCATCGCGACCCTGGTCCAGCGGGGGCTCGCGTACCAGGCCGGAGGGGACGTCTACTTCGCGGTGGACCGGTTCCCGAGCTATGGGCACCTGGCCGGCCGGGAGCTGGCCCACATGCAAGCCGGGGCCCGGGTGGAGGTCAACGACGCCAAGCGGCATCCCATGGACTTCGTGCTCTGGAAGGCGAGCAAGCCCGGGGAGCCGGTCTGGGACAGCCCCTGGGGGCGAGGACGGCCTGGCTGGCACATCGAGTGCTCCGCCATGAGCCGCAAGTATCTGGGGGACACCTTCGAGGTCCACGGCGGCGGCAAGGATCTCATCTTCCCCCACCACGAGAACGAGATCGCCCAGAGCGAAGGCGCCTCTGGCCAGCCCTTTGTCCGGATCTGGATCCACCACGGCTTCGTCACCATCAAGGACGAGAAGATGTCCAAGTCCCTGGGCAACTTCCTCACCATCCGCGAGGTGCTGGAGCACCACCATCCCGAGGCCTTGCGGCTCTTCGTCCTGTCCACCCACTACCGCAACCCGTTGGACTATTCCGAGGCGGCTCTGGGGCAGGCGGCGGCCAGCCTGGACCGGCTCTACGATTGCCTGCGGGAGGGCGCCTCGCTCCCGGCTGGCGCTGGCAACGGCACGGGCGTTGCCCTGCCCGAGGAGCACGACAAGCTGGCCCGGCTGCCGGCCCTTTTCGACGAGGCCATGGATGACGATTTCAACTCGGCCCGGGCCCTGGGCTTTCTCTTCGACACCGTGAAGACCGTAAACCGGATCCGGCAGGCCCTGGGCCGGAAGGCGGCAGCGGCCGACGTCGCCCTGGTGGTGGAAGGCACTGCTCAGATCCGGCGGCTGGCGAACGTCCTGGGCCTCTTGCGGGAGGACCCGGACGCCTACTTCGCCCTGCGGGAGGAGAAGGCCCTGGCTGCATTGGGCCTCGCGCGGGCAGCGGTGGACGCCCTGGTGCGGGAGCGGTCCGAGGCCCGGGCGACCCGGGACTGGGCCCGGGCCGATGCCATCCGCGAGCGCCTGCAAGCCCTCAGGATCGAGGTCCTGGACCGGCCGGACGGCTCGAGCTGGCGACTTCGCCCCCAGTAAGGCTGGTCAGCCCCGGCCCGGTGCCGGCAGAAGGAGGTGTATCCCATGCGCCGTATGCCTGCGGTCGCCCATCGCTTCTACCCCGGTGAGCCTGAGGCCCTGAGGCGCCAGGTCGAGGAGCTGACCGCGGTACCCCCCGGCACGAAGAAGACCGCCGCCTGCGCCGTGATCGCTCCCCACGCCGGCTACATGTTCTCCGGCCGGGTAGCCGGCGAGGCCTTTGCTCAGGTGGACATCCCCGCCACGGTCCTCATCCTGGGACCCAACCACCACGGGCTCGGCGCACCGGTGGCGGTGATGGCCGAGGGCAGCTGGGAGATGCCCCTGGGCATCGTGCCCCTGGATCGGGAGCTGGCAGCAGCGATCCTGGCCGCCTCGCCCCTGGCTGTCGCCGATCCGGCGGCCCACCAGCGGGAGCATTCCCTGGAGGTGCAGGTACCCTTCCTCCAGCTGTTGCAGCCGGATCTGGCGATCACCCCCGTCGCCCTTGGCCACCTGCCGTTCTCCGCCTGCCGCGAGCTGGGCCTGGCCCTGGCCGCGGCCCTCAAGGCCGTGACCCGGCCGGTGCTCATGGTCGCCAGCACCGACATGAGCCATTACGAGCCCCGCTCCTTGGCCAGCCGGATGGATCATCGCGCCCTGGAGCGGGTGCTCAGCCTGGATCCGGAGGGCCTGTATCGAACGGTGATCGGCGAACGGATCTCCATGTGCGGGATCATCCCCACCACGGTGGTGCTGGTGGCGGCCCGTGAGCTGGGGGCGACCCGGGCCGTCCTGGTGCGCTACACCGACTCCGGCGAGACCACCGGCGACACCACCCAGGTTGTGGGCTACGCCAGTCTGATCCTCAGCTGACCGGGGCCAGTCTGCTGGATTTATGCTTGACGCCGGCCGGCCTTTTGCGTACTTTTTGCCGATCGTCGGCCAGGACTGGGGGATCGTCTAACGGCAGGACAGCAGATTCTGGCTCTGCTTATCGGGGTTCGAATCCCTGTCCCCCAGCCAGCGGATTACGGGCGGTGCCAAGCGCACCGCCCTTTTTTTGTCCGCCGCTGACAAAAAACGTCAGTGGACGGCCCAGGCCGACATCGTACGGCGGCCGTTCCCCGCCGCCCCTCCGGCGGCCACCTCGGACCGCCCCTCCCGCCCGATCCTCCAACCGCCCGAAATCCGAAGGTTCTTGCAGGCGCCTCCTCCTCAGGACGCCGGCAGCAGGCACCTGGCATATGGCTTGCTTCAGACATGCCAGATCTGCTACGCCGACCATGAAGGTGCCGGACAAAAAGCTCTTGCAACAGGAGGTGGGCATTCCCGATAATGGCTTTGTTTGCGGGGCTCCCCGCAGGGGAAAGGGACACGGAAGCAGGGTGGAGGCACCACCATCATCCATCACCACACAGGAAGGAGGTAGACCGATGTTGAAGGCTTTCCGGAAGGCACGCGAAGAAAAGGGCTTCACCCTCATCGAGCTGATGATCGTCGTTGCCATCATCGGCATCCTGGCAGCAGTGGCCATCCCGGCCTATATGACGTACATCCAGAAGTCCCGGGTCACCGCCCTGGTCTATCCGGGCATGCACTCCATCCAGACCAACATGGGCCTCTATTACGCCACCAACCTCGCCATGCCTGCTGCAGCCCAGCTGACCGCCATGGTCGAGGACGCCGACACCACCTTCTTCACCCCGTCCCTGAGCAACGACACCCTCATCCTCACCATCAACGGCCACACCAAGCTGGACAAGCTCGACGGCTATGCCCTGACCGCCGCCCCCAGCACCTCCGGCGGCAAGATCACCAAGTGGGTGCTGACCGGCAACCTGGCCACCAAGCTGGGCCTGGCCGGCGAAACCAGCGCCGACTGATCCTGCCCCCGCCTTCTGGCGTACCGGATCCGCCCCCTGGCAGCCGCCCGGGGGCGGATCGCTCTTTCCGGCCCGCCGCAGCCACCTGGAGAGCCCGGTCATGAAGCATCCCCCCCCCGGAGCCCGGGGCTTCACCCTGGTGGAGCTGATGATCGTCGTCGCCATCATCGGCATCCTGGCCACCGTGGCGGTGCCCATGTATTCGACCTATCTGCAGAAGGCCCGCTTCACCAGCTACATCTGGCCCCACGTCCACGCCATCGAGATCGCCATCGGCCAGTACTATGTGAGCAACCGGGTCCTGCCCGATGCCGGCCAGCTTTCCGATGTGGTGCTGGACGCCGATACCCGCTTCTTCACCCCGCAGCTGGACACCGGGTCTCTCATCGTCACCATCAACGGCCACACCAAGCTGGACCGCCTGCATCGGCTGGCGCTCACCGCCACGCCCCAGACCGCCCCCAACGGCGCCATCGCCAGCTGGAGCATGAGCGGCAACCTGGCCGTCCGCCTCGGCTTGTCCGGGGAAACCCCCAGCGACTGAACAGGACCGCCCACGGTCCTCCCCTTCCTGCTTGCCGATGACCGCCTCTTCTCCGGCCGCTCCTGAAGGTGCGGCTGGTCCATCGTCAAGGCCCTTCTGGGAGCGCCGCCTTGGCCTGCCGCTCTTCGGTCTCCTGGCCCTGGTCGGCCTGAGCTACGCCAATGCCCTGTACTCGCCCCTGGTCCTGGACGACTTCCACTCCTTTGTCGAGGCCCCGGAGCTCTATCTCAAGGATTTCTCGCTGGCCTCCTTCCGGCGCCTGGCCGAGACCTCCTTCGGCTACACCCGTGCCGTCCCGCTGGCGCTCTTCGCCATCGATCACTGGCTGGCCCCGGGGCATGTGGTCCAGTATCACCTCACCAACATTCTGATCCACTTGCTGGCCGCGGCCAGCCTGGCCTGGCTGCTGGCCGAGCTGGGACGAACGCCGGTGGGCCGATCCTGCTGGCGCTTCTTCCCGCCCCGGCTGGTGGTGCTCTTTGCCGTAGGCCTCTGGGCCGCTCATCCGGTGCAGACCAATGCCGTCACCTATCTCGTCCAGCGGATGGCGGCCCTGGCCGGGCTCTTCTATTTCCTGGCCTGCGCCTGCTACCTGGCCATGCGCCGCCAGGAGCGCCGGGGCCGGCGGGCGGCCTGGCTGTTGGCTCTGGCGCTGGCTGCCATCCTCGGCCTGTTGAGCAAGGAGAACATCGCCACCTTGCCGGTGGCCCTGCTTCTTCTGGAGGGGCTGTTCGTCGACCCGACCCTGGCCCAGCGGGTGCAAAGGGCTGTGACTTGGCGCCGTCTGGCCGGCGTCCTGGTCATCGCCGCCCTGCTGCTGCCCCTGGCAGCAGCGCCATGGCAGGCGTTCACCGAGGCCTATGCCCTCAGGCATTTCACCATGGCGGAACGGCTCTTCACCGAGCTGCGGGTGGTGGTGCTCTACCTCAGTCTGCTCGCTCTGCCGCTGCCGGGCCGGATGAACCTCGACCATGACATCGAGGTCTCCCGCTCCCTGCTCCAGCCGCCCACCACCCTGGCAGCGCTCGTCGTGCTGGTGGCCCTGGCCGCCAGCGCCTGGCGGCTCCGGCGGCAGATGCCGGTGGCCAGCTTCGGCATCGCCTGGCTCTTCCTCAACCTGATCATCGAATCCTCGGTCCTGCCATTGGAGCTGGCCTTCGAGCACCGCCTCTATCTGCCGTCGGCCGGCCTG
>JBFMBH010000046.1:0-13379 GCA_040755095.1 Thermodesulfobacteriota bacterium | reverse complement strand
CTTCGCGGTGGCAGACCGGCTGCTGGCCAGGGCGCTGTCCCAGCCCACCGAGCGGCAGCTGACCCTGGCCTTTCTGGGGCTGACCATCCTGTTCAGCCTGTCGTGTCTCGGCACCACCTGGCGCAACCACGACTGGCGCAGCTCCCTGGCCATCTATGGCGATGCGGCCCGGAAGTCGCCGGCCAAGCCCCGGGCCCTCATCAACTACGGCATCGCCCTCCTCAACTCCGGACAACCCGAGGAGGCGGTCCGGATCCTGGAGAAGGCCATCGCCCTGGGCCGCCCCGGCTACGAGGATTACCTCAAGGCGGGCAACAACATCCTGGTGGAGCATCTGCGCCGGCAGGACTACCAGGGAGCCATCGAGCGGGGGACCACGCTCCTCGCCGAGATGCCGCCGGGCGCCAACGCCGCCGGTCTGCCCCGGCTGCTGCTCAACCTGGGCCACGCCCTGCTGCGGACCGACCGCTTTGTCGAGGCCCGCCGGGCCTTTCTGGCCGGGCTGCGCCAGGACCCCAGGGAGGTCTACCTCCTGGTGGTCCTGGAGCAGCTGTACCGGGCGGCGGGCCAAACCGAGGAGGGACGGCGGCAGCTCAGCCTGACGGGGGAGGAATTCGAGCCCCTGGTGCGCGTGGCGCGGGACTTGGCGGGCTTGCGGGAATACCCCACCGCCCGCCGCTATCTGGCCAAGGTCCTGGTGCACGAGCCAGGGCATGAGGAGGCCACCGCGGTCGCCGCCGAGCTGGATGCCCTTGCCGCCGCCAACGAGAAGGCTCGGGAGCTGAGCGCCGGCGAGCCGCCGGGCAGTGTCCGCTCCCGGCTGGGCCGAAGCCTGGTGGGCACAAGCCGCTTCATCATGGCCCGCTACCGGCCTTTGCGGCCGGTGGTGCCCTCCCTCCTCTCCCTGGCCACCCGCCTGGACCCGGACTCGCCATGGCCGCCGCTGGTGCTGGCGCGCTGGCATCTGGCCGCCGGCCAGCCCCAGGCGGCTCAGGCGGTCATCGCGGCGGCCTTGCCGCGGCGGGAGGGCTTTCCGCCCTTCCTGGAAGCCGCGGTGGATACCTGCCAGGCCCTGGGGGATACGAAACGCGCCGCCGCCACTGCGGCCCATCTCCTGGATCTGTACCCGGGCCACCCCGACTGGGAGCGGCTGGAGCACCTGAGCTCCCAGGCCGGCGGCCAGGGGGATCGACCGCCGGCCGCGACGCTCAGTCCGCTGCCGGCAGCGGTGCCAGCTGGCTCATGATCGCCTGCGCATGCTCCCGCAGGGCCCGGAAGGACTCGCTGTGCGGCGCCGCCTCCAAGAAGCGGCCCAGGTGCCAGGCGGCCCGACTGGCGTCCCGGCGATGGCGGAAGAACGACAATCCCAGGTAGTAGTCGGAAAGCACATCCGCGGGATCCTGGGCGGCCAGGAACAGGCAGAGATCCCGGAAGAGATCCCCCCCCAGGACCAGCTCCGGATGCAGGCCCTGCTCCCGGCGCAGATAACGGAGCCGCCGCAGGTATTGCTGCAGGATGGAGCTGTCCGTCGGACCGGCAGCGGCCAGGTCCGTCAGCCGCAGCCAGGCGAGGTAGCCGGCCAGGTGCCCGGCGTTGGCCTGCAGCATTGCCCCCCGGGTCGGGATCTCGCTGATGGGCAGCCAGCGCAGGCAGATGCCCGTGGCCACAGGGGCCAGGCCGCTGTCCTCCGAGAAGGCCTCCGGCACCGGCAGCGGCTCACCGAGGGTGTGCACCGGCACCCCCGCCTGGACCAGGGCCGCCACCAGGGCGGCAGTGCTCATCGCCGCCGGCAGGCTGGCTACCAGCTCCTCGCCCCCCACCGCCGCCAGCCGGGCGCGCAGCCGCACCGCCACCCGGTCCCGGTAAGGACCGCTCCTGGCCATCGGCCAGATCACCGGCAGCACGTCCGAGCGCATCCCCTCCACCTGCTGGAGGAAGCAGACGGCAAAGGCCTCGCTGTCCGTGGCCAGGAAGAGCACCCCCTGGGGGGCGCAGCTCATCAGGGCATCCCGGCCGTGCTGCAGCTCGACATCCAGGCCCTGGCGCCCCAGGGTCTCCCGCCCCTGCCAGCTGGCAGCCCACAGGCCGAGGAGGGCCACGGCGACCAGAGCGGGCAGCCGGGGATCCCGCCTGGTCAAGGCCGCAAATCCGGTGTCCAGGGCCAAGAGGGCAGCGATGGCGGCCACCAGGTTGGGCATCAGGTACATGCGGGGGATGATCTCCTGGCGCACCAGCTCGGTGGCCGGGGCATTGACCATGGCCATGAAGATAAAGACCCCGGCCAGCCACAGCGCCACCACCAGATCCACAGCCCGGCGGCGCCAGAGGGCCGCAGCCGGGAAGACAACAGCCAGCAGCCCCGCCGCCGGGGTCAGGCCCTGGCCGCTGGCCAGTCCTTCCAGGAGATAGAGCCTTGGCCAGAACCAGGCCGCCAGGCTGGCATCCCCCTGGGAGGCCAGCTGGAAGGTGCCGTAGAGCCGCCGCAGGAAGAGGTCCGCCAAGTCGGCCGCCGAGTGGACCGCCAGGCCCAGGCAGCTCACCGGTCCTCCCGGCTGCAGGCTGGCCAGAACCGGCTGCAGGTAGAAGGCGAGCCCCACCGCCAGCCCACCGGCAAAAAGGCCGCCGGCCGGCAGCAGCAGCCGGCGCTCCGGCTGCCGGCGCCAGGCCGCCAGCCAGGCGGCCAGAAAGCCGGGCACGAGGAAGGCCAGGCTGTGATGGTTGGCTGCCCCCAGCCCGGCGACGAGGCCCAGCCACCAGGCGCCGGGCAGGAGCGCCGAGCCGGTCAACAGCCGGCAGCTGACCAGAACCCCGGCTGCAGCCAGCAGCAGATGCAGGCCAAAGACCTCGGCCACGGTCAGCCAGCGGAGATTGAGGGGCGACAGGACGTAGCAGACGCCCAGGGTGAAGACGGCCAACGGATGCAGGCCCAGCCGGGCCAGGCCCCGGTGGAGGCAGACCAGGGCCGCCAGAAAGCAGCCGGTGGAGAACAGGTTGTAGACGAAGACGACGTTGGCGGCCGGCAGGAGGCGGGCAAAAAGCCAGGAGAGGGTGACCCACAAAGGGTAGCCCGGCGGGTGGGCCACCCCGAGGTTGACACTGGCGCCTATAAGCTCCGCCGAGTCGGCGCCGCCGAGCCGGGAGCCGGTGGTGCCCAGATAGACCACGGCCGCCAGGAGACCGAGGCCGGCCGGCAGCCAGGCCATCCAGGCCGGCCACGGATCAGGGCTGGCGACCGATTTCCCTTTGACAGACATGGCGGGCCTCAACTATCCTCCAGAAGGATTGTTTTTATTATCAAGTTGTTACCGAGGGATGCCGCTTCAAGCTGCCATGGACATCCAAAAAGGACTCGTCATCGTCCCGACCTACAACGAGCGGGACAACATCGCCGAGTTGGCGGCCGAGGTCCTGGCCGTGGACCGGCGGCTGGACATCCTGTTCGTGGATGACAACAGCCCGGACGGCACCGGCCAGCTGGCGGACCGCCTGGCCGGGGACAACGCCCGGATCCAGGTGCTGCACCGGCCCCGGAAGCTGGGCCTGGGCACCGCCTATCTGGCCGGCTTCCGCCAGGCCGTGGCGGCGGGCTACGACGTGGTCTTCGAGATGGACGCGGACCTGTCCCACCATCCCCGGTATCTGCCGGATCTTCTGGCCGCGATCCAGGACTGCGATCTGGCCATCGGCTCCCGGTACAGCTTTGGCGTCAATGTCGTGCACTGGCCCATGCACCGGCTTCTCCTGAGCTACACCGCCAACCTCTACACCCGGCTCGTGACCGGCATGCCGGTGCACGACGCCACCAGCGGCTTCCGCTGCTACCGCCGCCGCACTCTGGAGGCCATCGCCTTGGACCAGGTGGTCTCGGAGGGCTACGCCTTCCAGATCGAGATGGCCTACCGCTGCTGGCGCAAAGGGCTTCGCCTCCGGGAGGTCCCCATCATCTTCGCCGACCGGCACCGGGGCGCCACCAAGATGTCCCGGCGGATCATCGCCGAGGCCCTGTGGATCGTCTGGCGTCTCCGGCTGGCCAGCCTCTTCGGCCGGCTGGAACGGGCCTGACAGCCTCACCCCATTCCCGACCCCCAGCGAGACGACAACAGCCATGACCGAGCCGCCATCCCGACCCGAGGTCACTGTTCTTCTGCCAGCGTACAACGAAGAGGCCAGTATTGGCGAGACGGTCACGGCCATCCGCGCCCGGTATCCCCAGTTCGAGGTGCTGGTGGTGGACGACGCCTCCACCGACCGCACCATGGCGAAGGCCTTCGAGGCCGGCGCCCACGTCTGGCCCCATCCCTACAACATGGGCAACGGTGCTGCCATCAAGACCGGCCTGCGCTGCGCCGCCGGCGACTGGGTGCTGATGATGGATGCCGACGGCCAGCACGATCCCGCCGACATTGGCCGGCTGCTGGCCGAAAAAGAGCGCTACGACATGGTGGTGGGGGCCCGCACCGCCCAGTCCGAGACCGCCTGGCACCGGGACCTGGCCAACGCCATCTACAACGGCTTTGCCTCCTACGTGACCCGGTTCAAGGTCCAGGATCTCACCTCCGGCTTCCGGCTGGTGCGGCGGGAGACGGCCAGGAATTTTCTGTACCTTCTGCCCAACACCTTCTCCTACCCCTCCACCCTGACCCTGGCCTACTTGCGCTCCGGCCGCAGCCTGTGCTACGTGCCGATCCGCACCCGACCCCGCCGGGGCAAGAGCAAAATCCGCCTGCTGGAAGATGGGATCCGGTTCCTCCTGATCATCACCCGCATCGCCACCCTCTACTCACCCTTCCGGGTCTTCATGCCGACGAGCCTCTTCTTCTTCTGCACCGGCGTGCTGTATTACGGCTACACCTTCATCACCGAGCACCGGTTCACCAACATGAGCGCCCTGCTCCTCACCTCCGCCGTCACCATCTTCATGATCGGCCTCGTCTCGGAGCAGATCTCCCAGATGCGCTTCGACCGGACGGAGGGAGAATGCTCGCGGAGTCAACCGACAACCGTGGCAGCCTGACCCCTGCGCCCCCCCCTCTGGTCTCCATCGGCATGCCCGTGTACAATGAGGCGAGATTCCTGGAGGAGTCTCTGGCCGCCCTCCTGGCCCAGGACTATCCGCACTTCGAGATCATCCTCTCGGACAACGGCTCCACGGACGGCACCCGGGCCATCGCCGAGCAGGCCGCAGCCCGGGACCCACGCGTCCGGGTGGTAGGCTTTCCCGAGAACCGGGGCGTGGCCGCCAACTTCATCCAGGTCTACTCCCTGGCCACCGGCCAGTACTACATGTGGGCCTCCGGCCACGACCTGTGGTCCAAGAATCTCCTGGGCGAGATGGTGGCGCTCCTGGAAAGCCATCCCCAGGCAGCCCTGGCCTTCGCCACCTCCGCCTGGATCGATGCCCAGGGCGCACCTCTTGCCAAGGAGTACGGCTGGACCGACACCCGCGGCATGGACGTCGTCGGGCGCTACCTGACGGTGCTGTTCGGCAATGTCCACCCGGTCCTGGGCCTCATGCGCATGGCCTACCTCCAAGAGGTGCCCGGCTTTGCCCGCTGCCCCGGGGCGGACCTCATCCTCCTTTCGGAGCTGGTCTTGAAGGGCGATTTTCTCCACGCCACCCAGGCGGTCTGTTGGCGCCGGGCCATCCGGGCCGCCGAGTCCCATGCCGAGCGCATGGACCGCTACCGGAGCCGGCAATTCGACCCCGCCGGCGCGGATGCCAGCCGTTATTTTCCCCTGTTGGCCCTGCCCCGGGAGCTGTTGCGGGTGCTCTGGCGGGCCCGGCTGCCCTGGATGGACAAGGCGCTCATCGGCCTCAGCCTCGTCACCGCCCTGCCGCTGCGCTACCTGACCGGCAGGAGGGAGACCGCCAGCCGCCTGCGGGCGGCAGCGCCTCAGCCATGACCGGCTGGCCGCGACGTGCTCTGGCCTGGGCGCAGAGGATCTTCACCCCCCTGGCCCTGGTCTTCATTGCCGTGACCGTGTGGCGGAGCCGAGCCAGCCTGGAGGAGCTGGCCGCCGGCGCCCGGATCGGCCGGCTGGCCCTGGCGGTCGCCATCTGGAGCTGCCTGCAGTTTCTGGCCCCGCTCTTCTCCCGGACCGTGCTGGCCGCAGCCGACGTGCCGGTGAGCTTCCGCCGGGCCTGGACCATCCATGTCCGGCGCCTGCCGGCGCGCTACCTTCCCGGCGGCATCTGGCACACGGTGGGCCGGGCCGCGGACTACCACCAGTTCGGGGTGCAGCCCCGGCGCCTTGCCCTGTTCTTCTTTCTGGAGACCGGCCTGGCACCGGCCCTGGCCCTGCTTCTCGGCGGCTTTTGTCTTTTCGTCCAGCTGGGCAGCTCTCGGTGGGGCTTGGCTGGGGCCTTGGGCATGGCCGCCGGCGGCCTGGGCCTCGGCCTCATCCCGGTCCTGGCGCACCGCTTCATGCCGGAGACCGGTGGCCTCACCCTGGCCCGGTATCTCAAGGCCACCGGGATCATGGGCCTGTTCTGGCTCGGCGCCGGCGCCACCTTCGTGACCTATCTGTCGGCCTTCGGGGAGGGCCTCCTGGGGGACGGTCCTCTGGCGGTGGCCGGCACCTACCTCTTTGCCTGGGCGGTGGGCAACCTCACCATCTTCGCGCCCCAGGGCCTCGGCGTCTTCGAGATGGTGGCAGGCGGAATCTTGCACGGGGCCCTGCCCCTGGGCAGCACCGCTGCCCTCATGGCCGGCTTCCGGCTGGTGGTCCTGGCTTCCGACCTCATCGCCTGGGCCTTGGGGGAGGCCGGACAGCTGCTGCTCCCCCTGGAAGTCGAGGCCCCCTGACTGGCACGACCCGCGACGCGCCCAATAAGGAGATCCCTTGGACCCGGTCCTCTTCATCAACCCGCCGCTGGCGGACTCCAGCCAGACCAGAAACTTCCTGCCGCCCACCTCGCTCCTCTACCTGGCCGGCACCCTGAAGGCCAGCGGCTTTGCGGCCCGGCTGCTGGATCTCAACCTGGAGCGGCCCTGGCAGCACGCTGGCGACACGGCGGCGGACCGGCTGGCCAGCGCCGTGCATCAGGCCATCGCCGAGACCCGCCCCGGGCTTATCGGCATCACCTGCGCCTTTGCCGGCCAGTTCCCCCGGGTGCGCCAGCTGGCCGCGTGGTGCAAGGCCGCAGCCCCGGACACGCCGGTGGTGCTGGGCGGCACCCATCCCACCTTGTTCCCGGCGGAGATCCTGCGCCACTGCCCGGCGGTCGACTTCATCGTCATCGGCGAGGGCGAGACCCAGCTGCGGGAGCTGGTGGCGCACCTGGCCACGGGCGGGGCGGCGCCGCTGCCCGCGGACGGCTTCGCTTACCGCGACCACGGCGAGATCGTGGTGCATCCCAAGACCCGTTTCGCCGCCGATCTCGACGCCCTGCCCTCCCCGGACTACGGGCTCATCCGCTTCCCGGACTACCAGCGGGACGTCTCGGCCTGGTACAACCCCCATGGGCTGCCCATGCCCATGGCCATGCCCCTGGTCACCAGCCGCAGCTGCCCGCACCGCTGCCCGTTCTGCTCCATGTGGCTGGTCATGGGACCGCGGTTCCGGGCCCGGAGCGCCATCCATGTCGCCGACGAAATCCAGCTCCTCATGGAGGAGCATGGCCAGCATTTCTTCTACGTCATGGACGACAACTTCACCTTCGACAAGGCCCGGATCCTGACCCTGGCCGAGGAGGTGCTTCGCCGGGGGCTCCGCTTCCAGTTCATGACCCCCAATGGCCTCAATGTCCGGACCCTGGACCGGGAGACTGTGGACGCCCTGGCCGCCATGGGCGCCATCCGCATCACCCTGGCCATCGAAAGCGGCTCGGACTTCATCCGCAACCACATCATGCGCAAAGGCCTGCCCCGGGAGCGGATCTTCCGGGCCATGGACAATCTGCGCCGCTACCCGCACATCCAGGTCATGGGCTTTTTCATCATGGGCATGCCGGAGGAGACCGCCGCCACCCTGGAGGAGACCGTGCAGCTCCTGGACGAGATCCAGCTGGACGGCTTCCAGATCTTTCCGGTGACCCCGTATCCGGGCACCGCCCTCTTTGCGCAGTGCCTGCGGGACAACCTGTTCCTCATGGAGATGGACCTGCCGTCCCTGTGGGAGATGGACTGGCTGGGCTATTTTTCCATGCGCTTCTTCATCAAGCCCTATGCCATGACCATAGACGAGCTGGCGGCCTGCAAGGAGCGGTTCGACGCCCTGGCGAGCGCCGCCAGCCAGCGGCTCGCCATGCGCTTTTCGCCCGGGCGTGCCGAAAGCCCCCGGCCAGGCCCCATCGCCCTGTGAGCCGGCCGCCTGTTGCCGGCGGCCAAGGAAGACCCCTATGCCCCCCAAGCCCCTGCCGGCGGACAGCTGCGACCCGGAGCGCATCCGGGAACGGCTGGCCAGCATCCACCAGGCCCTGGCATCTTGCACCCTCCGGGTGCTGGTCGTCGAGGCCACGCCCCAGTGCAACCTGGCCTGCGTCTTTTGCGGCATGCACAGCCGCGAGCTGGCTGCCGGCCGATACGCCCAGGGCCGCCAGGCCAAGCCCCGCGGTCCCATGACCCTCCAACTTTTCCGGGAGGTCGTGGACAAATGCCGCGGCAGCGAGCCGCTCCGGGTGCTTTATCTTCACGGCAACGGCGAGCCGCTCCTCAATCCCGCCCTGCCGGACATGGTCGCCCTGGCCAGCCAGGCAGCCATCGCCCAGGAGATCGTCCTGGTCACCAACGGCGTGCTCCTCACCCCGGCGCGGCTGGCAACACTCGCCCGGGCCGGCCTGACCGCCGTGCGGGTCAGCCTGGACGCTGTTTCCCCGGACCGCTACCGGGCGGTCAAAGGCGCCGATCGCTGCCACCAGGTGCTGGACAACATCGACGGCTGCATCGACCTCATCCGCTCGGAGCGGCTGCCGGTCCGGCTGGCCCTCTTGTGCAGCGAGTCCCGGGGCGCCGACGATCCCCTGAACGGCGAGCCGGCCCGGATCCAGGACCGCTACCAGGCCCGGATCCAGGACCTGCCCCAGGTGACCATCACCGCCCGGGTGATCTTCAACTGGGTGGACTCGGTGAAGCGCCTCACCGACGGCGGCCCTTTCCGCCGGCCGGCGCCCTGCGAGCAGCCGTTCTATCTGCTCATGGTGCACGCCGACGGCGACATCTCCATGTGCTGCGCCGATACCCGGAAGGATCTCGTGGTGGCCAACATCCGCCAGATCGGCGGGCTTGCCGAGGTGCTCGCCTCGGAGGCCTTGAATGGCCGGCGCCGGGCCCTGCTCCTCCAGGACTTCAGCACGATTCCCGCCTGCGCCTGCTGCGAGGTATACTCGTTTGTGGACCAGGCCCTCCTGGACGACTGCGACGCTCTTTTGCGCCTGCTGCCCGGCCACCCCCCACCCGCCCCGGCCCCGGTGCAGGCCGCCGGGGCCGGGATGCCGGAGGATCCCCGATGAAGGCTGCTGTGAAGCCGCGTATCGAGCTGGAGAACCGCACCCGGCTGGAGACGGTCATTCCGATCCCGGTGCCGTTTCTCGTCTTCCTCGACCCGTGCGACCTGTGCAATTTCCAGTGCAAGTTCTGCCCCACCGGCAACCGGGAGCTGATCCGCAGCATCAGGCGGCCGTCCGGGCTGATGGATTTCGACCTCTACCGGAAGGTGGTCGACGACCTGGCCGGCTTCGGGGCGCCGGTCAAGGTGCTGCGCCTGTACAAGGACGGCGAGCCGCTCCTGCATCCCCGGTTCGCGGACATGGTCCGCTATGCCAAAAAGAGCGGTTGTGCCCTGCAGGTGGACACCACCACCAACGCCTCCCTGCTCAATCCGGAGCGCAACCTCGAGCTCATCGCCGCTGGCCTGGACCGGATCCACATCTCCCTGGAGGGCATGTCCGCCGAGGCCTACCAGGAGTTCAGCCGCTATCCCCTGGACTTCGACCGCTTCGTGGACAACATCCGCCATCTTTACGAGCACCGGCAGCAGTGTCTGATCTGTATCAAGGTCATCGGCGACGATCTCGCCGAGGAGGAGAAAAGCCGCTTTTTCGAGGTGTTCGGCAACATAGCCGACCGGGTATTCATCGAGCACGTCGCCCCCTGCTGGCCGGGCTTCCAGATGCAGGGCGTGGCCCCCAACCCTGATTGCGGCATCTACGGCCAGGCGATCCGGGAGGTCACGGTCTGCCCCTACATCTTCTATTCCCTCAGCATCAACACTGATGGCACGGTCAGCCTCTGTTTTCTCGACTGGTCCCATGAGCTCATCATCGGCGATCTGGCGACCGAAAGCCTGGTGGATATCTGGAACGGCGACCGGCTCTACGAATACCGCCGGCTCCATCTCCAGAAGAGGCGCGCCGAGCACCCCATCTGCGCCGCCTGCGGCCAGCTGTCCTACTGCATGCCGGACGATATCGATGCCCATGCCGCCGACCTGCTCCAGCGCCTGGAGACGGCCAGGGCTCAGGCCGGGCGGCCCCGATGACGATCCTGTCCGATAGCGCCTGTCCGTTGTGCCAGGGCTCCGACTGCCCGGGCCTCCTCCGGCTCGACTGCGGCAACCTCGACGGCTCGACCCTCTATCAGGAGCTGCGGCTCCATGCCTGCAGCCGCTGCGGCCATGTCTTCAACGCCCTGACTGCCCGGGAGCTGGCAGGCCTGGCCGCCTACTACCACCAAGAATATGCCGCCAGCAACCTGGGGGCCGCCGCGACCGGCGGCGACCGGCCGGGCAGCGCCGATCCCCTCACCCGGCAGCGCTACCAGCAGCTGGCCGCAGCCCTCATGCCCCATGTCCGGCCGGACGACCGGCTCCTGGACGTGGGCTGCGCCCTGGGCGGCTTTCTCCTGCACTTGGCCGGCCAGGGCTTCCGCCACCTGGCCGGGGTGGAGATGACCCAGGCCTATGTGGAACGGGCCCGGGAGGTCTGCCCCTTCCCGGTGGCGGCAGGCAGCGCCGAGGCCCTGCCTTTCGAGGACCACTCCTTGGACGCGGTGGTCCTGGAGCAGGTGCTGGAGCACCTGGCGGCGCCGGGCCAGGCCCTGGCCGAGGCGAGACGGGTGCTCAGGCCGGGCGGCATCCTCTGCCTCGGCGTACCGGACGCGGCAGCCTACCAGGAGCAGCCGTTTTTCGACTTCTACTGGCTGCTCCTCCGGGAGCACATCCAGCATTTCGACGCCACCGCCATAGCCTGGCTGGGGGCCCGCCACGGCTTTACGCTGCTGGCTGCAGCCCACACCACCCACGCGGTCATGAGCCCAACCATGGTCATGCCCAACCTCTACGCTGTCCTGCGCGCCACCGGCCCCGCGGATCCGGCCGCCGCCGGCTGGCCGGATCCCGGGCGGCTGCGGCAGAAGATGACAGCGTATCTCCATGAGCAGCAGGCCCGGCGCCAGCGGCACACCGCCATGCTGGCCGAGCTGGCCAGGGCGGGCACGCCGGTCTATGCCTGGGGCGTTGGCCGGGAGCTGCTCTACCTCTGGGCGGCCGGCCTGGCTGCCTGCCGCATCCAGGGGCTCATCGACACCAGCCCCCACAAGCAGCGACACTGCACCTTGGGCGGCCGGCCCATCGGCGGCAGCGAGGTTCTGGGCCAGGCCGCGGCGGAGGCCACCCTGCTCATCACCGCCGTGGCCCACACCGGCCCCATCGCGCAGGCGGCCCGGGCCCTGGGCTTTCCCGGCTCCATCCTGTCCTTGGCATGACGCTCCGCATTCTGCACATCACCCCCCACCTGGGCGGCGGGGTGGGCACGGTTCTCCTGCGCTACCTGCAGGCAGAGGCACGGCTCCGGGACCGGGAGCATGCCGTCGTCTGCCTCGACTACGCCAACCCCAGGGCCGCGGCAGCCTGCCAGGCCATGGCCGTCGCCCTGCGCGACCGGCTGGCCGCCCGGCCGCAGGCGATCGCCGGCGCCATGGGCGGGGCCGACCTGGTGCTGGTGCACTGGTGGAACCATCCCCTGCTCTTCGCCTTCCTGGTCCGGGAGGCGCTGCCGCCCGTGCGCCTCCTCCTCTGGAGCCACATCTCCGGCCTCTTTCCGCCCAACGTCTTCTCCCCGGCGGTCCTCGCCTACCCCGATCTCTTCGTCTGCACCAGCCCGGTGAGCCTGGCGGCGCCGGAGGTTAAGGCCCTGCCCGACCAGGCCCGAGGGCGGCTGCGGCTGGTGTGGTCCACGGGCGGGGTGGAGTACCTGGCCGGTCTGGCGCCGCAGCCCCACGAGGGCTTCGTGGTCGGCTACATCGGCACGGTGAGCCCCTGCAAGATGCACCCGGATTTTCTGGCCATCTCCAGCCTGATCGACCTGCCGGAGGTCCGGTTTGTGGTCTGCGGCGGGCCGGAGGAGGGCCTCCTTCGTCAGCAGGCAGAGGACCGTGGCCTGGGCCACCGCTTCCGGATCCTCGGCCCGGTGGACGACGTGGCCGCGCAGCTGGCGGGATTCGACGTCTTCGGCTATCCCCTGGCGCCGGACCACTACGGCACCTGCGAGCAGGCACTGGGGGAGGCCATGGCCGCCGGGGTGCCGCCGGTGGTCCTGGACAACCCGGCCGAGCGCCAGATCGTGCACCACGGGGTAGACGGCCTCGTGGCCGCCGGCGGCCAGGCGTACGCCCAGGCGATTGCCGATCTGTGCCGCCGGCCCGACTGGCGGCGGCAGCTGGGGGACGAGGCCCGCCGCACCGCGGCCGAGCGGTACTCCCTGCCGCGCATGCAAGAGGCCTGGGAGACCATCTTCCGCGAGGCCCTGGCCTGGCCGAAGCGGCCGCGCTGCTGGCCAGGCGCTGTCCAGGGCCCGGCCGCATCACCGGCCCAGATCTACTTGGAATCCCTGGGCGTACACGGTAACCTGTTCGCGAGCACCCTGGCGGCCGCAAGCCCAGGCGACCGCCAGACCGCGTGGGCGGCCATCCGCCGCCTCGCCGCCGCGCCCCGTTGGCAGGCAGCCACCCGGGGCACCCCGGCCCACTACCACAGCTTCTTTCCCGAAGACCCGCATCTGGAGCGCTGGCACCGGGTCCTGTCCGGCCCGGGGCCCGCCCTGCCAGGCGGCCATCCCCGTCCGTGAGGCAGCCGAGCCACCATGAGCGACCAGGAAAAGGACCCCACCGCGGTCTTCTTTGAGGAGCGGGCCACCAGGACCAGGGCGGACCGGGACGATCCGGCCCTGCAGGAGGCCGCTGCGGCCTTCAAGCGGGAGATCGTCCGCACCCGTTACAGCTTCAACTTCTCCTGGCTGGGCCGGCCGGTGATCCAGATCCCCCAGGACCTCATGGCCCTGCAGGAGATCATCTGGGAGGTGCGGCCGGATTGTATTGTCGAGACCGGCATCGCCCGCGGCGGCTCGCTCATCTTCTACGCCTCCATGCTGGAGCTGCTCGGCC